>NZ_CAUQPH010000007.1:0-69115 GCF_963519925.1 uncultured Stenotrophomonas sp.
CAGCGGGGGCGGCCTCGATGCGCGCGGCCATCGCCGCCACGGCATCGCGGGCGCCCAGGTCCTGGCGCAGGCTGTCCAGGTGCTGGCGGGCCAGCGCCAGATGGCGTTGCGCGGTCCACACCGCGCCACGCTGCAGGGCCATGTCCACGCACAACCCCGCGATCTCGATCACGAAACGGTGCGCGCCCACCTGGGCGTAGTGGGCCAGCGTCGCGCTCATCCGGCGCCCCAGGTCCCAGCCGTTGCGCTCGGGCGCGCTGCGCACCAGCAACGCCGCCGTGTGCGCCCACATGCGCCGGTAATTCGGCGACACCTGGTTCCACGGCACCAGGGCTTCCAGCGCCTCTTCATCGCGCCCCAGCTGCGCCAGTGCCCATGCACGCGACAGCCGGCGCGGCACCGTGCAGTTGGCCGGCTCATAGTCGCCCTCGGCCTCCACCTCGGCCTGGCGCGCGTCGATCAAGGCCAGGGCCTCGGCGGCACGGCCGCTGGCCAGCAGGATCTTGATCCGCATTTCCGGGAAGCTGTCGTAGACCTTGCCACCATGCGCCAGCACGGTACCGGCCTGCACGTCCAGGTAGTCCAATGCGCCCTGGGGATTTCCATCATCCAGCAGCGCGTCGGCCTTCTCGCAGCTCAGGCACTGGAAGCAGGACCAGCTCGGGTCGATCCGCCCCAGGGTTTCCTCGCACACCTCGATGCGTTCGGGCACCCAGCCCGGGCCATCGATGTTGCCGTAACACGCCGCCAGGTCCTGGGTCACGCACACCGACTGTGGGCACTCCACCGTGTCGGCGCGGTGCGCGCGTTCGAACAACGCCACCGCATCGCCCAGCGCCGACTCGCCCTCCAGCCGGTTGCCGACCCGGTTGCGCATCTCCCAGTGACCCACGAACACGTCCAGCCAGGGATTGCCCAGCGTCTTGCCGAGCGCACGCGCTTCGGGCAACAGCGCATCCACGCGATCGATGCGCAGCTCGCAGACCTCGTCGGTCAGCCGGGTGAGCAGCTGCGCGCTCTGCGCCTGCCCTGCCTCACCCAGATCGTCCTGCAGTTTTTCCACCCAGTTCCAGATATCCATGCGGTCGTGCCGTCCTGTAATGCGTAAAGAAAATCGAAATGTCAGCGCGGCTGCAGCATCTGCTGCAGGGCCTCGGCGATGTCGCCGAACGCGCGGTTGAGATCACTGCTGGCCGCGCCGCCGTCCTGCGCACGTCCCTGCGCGCTGACGATCACCTTCAGCGAGCGCAGCAGCCGCGCGGCGGCCTCGGCCTGTGGATTGCCGGCGCGCATGGCCGCCAGCAGCGCCTGCACGGCCGGGTTGTCCAGGTTGAGATACAGGCGCGAGGGTGCACGTGCGACGATACGGGCAGTGAACTGCCGCGCCAGGCGCAGCGCGGCCATTGAAACGCGCTTGTCGTTCTCGTCGTCTTCGAGGCGGCGCTTCAGCTCGGCCTCGCGATCGGGCACCACCACCACCGGCAGTTCAGCCGGGCTGAAGTGCGCCGGCAGCAGCTGCTCGCCATCGCCCAGATGGGTCTGCAGCCACGCCAGTTCCGCCTCGGGCAGCGTGTCGGTCTGGAACAGCGCGCGATTGCCCTGCTCGGTGCCCAGCTCCACCAGGCGCATGCCCTTGGCCTGGGTCCAGCGCCGCAGGAACGGCACCACGGCATAGCGGTTGCCATGCGCCACCGGCACGCCCATCGCGCGGAACAGCATTTCCTCGAAGCCGCCACCACTGTCCAGGATCACGTGGACCGCGCCACGCGACGGCAGTTCGCTGGCGCGGATGTCACCCTGCGAGCTGGGCACGCGCACGTGCTCGAGCAGCAGCTGGAAGAGCCGGTCATCACAGAGCGAAGCGCCCAGCAGCGCCTCGTTGTGCCGGGCCAGGATGCGCCGCCAGGCTTCGGGCTGCTGCCGGGCGATCTCGACCAGTCCATCGATGAGCGCCTCGCCCAACGCATGCTGCACCGCGCTGTAGATGTCGTCGCGCTGCAGGTCCTCGCGGCTGGCGGTGGGCGTCAGCCGGCTGGATTCGATCACCCCGCCAATGAAACCGGCCCACGGCGGCAGCAGGTCGCGCGCGTCGTCGTCGAGCAGCATCCCGCGCACGAACACCGACAGGTTGCGGTTGTCGCTGGTGCCGTAGGTCGCGCCGTCCTGCACCCACAGCAGCCCCACCGCGTCGCTTCCGCCTTCGGCGCGCAGCGGCATGCAGGCAATCGGTTCGAAGCTGCGCTCGAAGTACGCGGCAAATTCCAGCGCACGGCGCTGCGCCTGCAGCGGATGCAGCGCTACTCCGGCCTGCGGGCGCCACGGCGGCGGCTCGGGATTGATCGCACGCGCGTCATGGCCGATATGGATGGGTTCGCCCAGCAGCGCGCAGTAGCTGCCCAGGATGTCGCGCAGGGTCTGCTCCTGGGCCAGGTGCGTGTAGCTGCCATGCAGTTCCAGCACCACCTCGGTACCCACCGCACGCGGAGGCATTGGCGATACCGTGTACTGCTCGGCATTGCTGGACACATAGCAATGGCCCAACCCGGGTTGCTGGTAGGAGGTGGTGCGCACGGTGACCCGGCGCGCCAGCACGAATGCGGACAGGAAGCCCAGCCCGAACATGCCGATCAGCCCCTCGTCATCCTCGCCCGCCTGGCGCAGGCCACGGGTATAGCCCACGCCGACGGTGGCCAGGTAGTCGTGGATTTCCTGCTGGGTCAGGCCCGCGCCGGTATCGACGATGCGCACGATGCCGTTGACGGGATCGCCATGCACCTCGATCCGCCCGGCCTGCTGCCAGTCCGCCTGTTCCAGCCGCCGACGCACCAGCGAATCGTGCGCGTTCTGCACCAGTTCCCGCAGCGCCACCACCGGGGTGGAATACAGGTGTTTGCCAAGGACCGTCATCAATCCGTTGAGGTCGACACCGGCGCGACGGATCTCGCTGGCGCCCTGCGTGTCCAGGGGAGTCGCTTGCATGTAATCGTTTTCTCTTGCGGGAACGGAAAACTAGCACAGCCCGGCCACGGTTTGCCTGCGCGGCCGCGTGCGCCGGAAATGCCCGATTCAGATCGCGTCGATGGCTTCGGACAACCGCTCCACGGCGATGACTTCCATGCCCTTGACGCTGCCGGTCTTGGGCGCATTGGCCTTGGGCACGATGGCGCGCTTGAAACCATGCGTGGCCGCTTCGCGCAAGCGGTCCTCGCCGTTCGGCACCGGGCGGATCTCGCCGGAAAGGCCCACTTCGCCAAAGGCAATCGTCTTTTCCGCCAGCGGCCGGTCCTGCAGCGAGGACAACACTGCCAGCAGTACCGGCAGGTCCACCGCCGTCTCCTGCACGCGGATGCCGCCCACCACGTTCACGAACACGTCCTGGTCGCCCACCAGCACGCCGCCGTGCCGGTGCAGTACCGCCAGCAGCATCGCCAGGCGGTTCTGCTCCAGTCCCACCGCCACCCGGCGCGGGTTCGACAACGGCGAGGCATCCACCAGCGCCTGCACTTCCACCAGCAGCGGACGGGTGCCTTCGCGGGTGACCATGACGCAGCTGCCCGGCTGGCGGGTGCTGCCGCCGGACAGGAAGATCGCCGAAGGATTGGAGACTTCCTTCAGCCCCTTCTCGCCCATCGCGAACACGCCCAGCTCGTTCACCGCACCGAAGCGGTTCTTGAACGCACGCAGCAGGCGGAAGCGGCTGCCGCTCTCGCCTTCGAAATACAGCACCGCGTCCACCATGTGTTCCAGCACCCGCGGGCCGGCAATGCCGCCCTCCTTGGTGACGTGGCCGACCAGGAACACGGCGGTGCCGGTCTCCTTGGCGAAGCGCACCAGCCGCGCCGCGCTCTCGCGCACCTGGCTCACCGAGCCCGGTGCAGCGGTGAGCGATTCGGTCCACAGGGTCTGCACCGAATCGGCCACGATCAGCTTCGGCTTCGCCGCACTGGCGTGCTGCAGGATCGCCTCCACCTGGGTTTCGGCCAGCGCATTGACGTTGTCCAGCGGCAGGTCCAGCCGCACGGCGCGCCCGGCCACCTGCGACAGTGACTCCTCACCGGTGATGTAGAGCACCGGCAGCGTCGCCGCCATCTTCGCCACCGCCTGCAGCAGCAGGGTCGACTTGCCGATGCCCGGGTCACCACCGACCAGCACCACCGCGCCTTCCACCAGCCCGCCGCCCAGCACGCGGTCGAACTCGCCGATGCCGGTACTGACCCGCAGGTGCTCGGTCTGCTGCACGTCCTTGAGCGCCATGATCTTCGGCGCGTCGACCTTGCCCGCCCAGCCCGAACGGCGCGCGGCCGGCGACTTGGCCGCCGTGGCGCTTTCCAGCGTGATCTCGCTCAGCACGTTCCAGGCGCCGCACTCGGTGCACTGGCCCTGCCACTTGCTGTATTCCGCGCCGCATTCGCTGCACACGTAGGCGGTAAGCCGCTTGGCCATGTCAAATCCAATTCATTTGCTGTCGGGCAGGATAGCCGAGCCGCGTCGCAGCAACCGAGACGTGCGCCAAACGGCAACCAGGACGCCGCTCAAGCAATGCCCGGCGCGGCCGATACCGTGGCGGGCCCCCACGCCTCCCCCTCTTCCGTACTTCCAGGCTTCTCCATGACCGGCACCTACAGCCAGAGTCTCGTCGTTTTCTCGCTGCTGGTTGCCATCCTCGCCTCCTACACGGCGCTGGACATGGCGGGCCGGCTGGCCAGCACCGAAGGTCGCGTGGCCCGCTGGTGGCTGGCCGGTGGCGCCGCCGCCATGGGCCTGGGCATCTGGTCCATGCACTTCGTGGCCATGCTGGCCTTCCACCTGCCGATCCCGGTCGGGTATGACCTGGCCATCACCCTGTACTCGCTGGCGGCGTCGGTGGGCGCTTCCGCCTACGCCCTGTGGCTGGTATCACATGCCGAGCTGCCGTGGCCGCGCCTGATCGCCGGCGCGGTGCTGATGGGGCTGGGCATCGCCTGCATGCACTACCTCGGCATGGCCGCCATGCGCATGCAGCCGGGCATCGTCTACGACCCGCTGTGGTTCGCCGCCTCGCTGCTGATCGCCATCGTCGCGGCTGGCGCCGCGCTGTGGATCGCCTTCCGTCTGCGCACCGAACAGCGCCGCCCTGCCCTGCTGCGCGGGCTGGCGTCGTTGGTGATGGGCCTGGCCATTGTCGGCATGCACTACACCGGCATGGCCGCCGCCACCTTCCCCGAGGGCAGCATCTGTGGTGCCGCCAATACGGGCGGCCTGGACACCAAGTGGCTGGCGGTGCTGGTGATCGTCACCACCCTGGGCACGCTGGGCATCGCGTTGATCGCCTCGCTGTTCGACCGGCAGATGCGCACCCGCACCGGCCTGCTCGCCGAGTCGCTGGCGCAGGCGAACGAAAAGCTGCTGCAGGCCGCCCTGCACGACCCGCTGACCCAGCTGCCGAACCGCATGCTGCTGCAGGACCGGATCGAGCAGACCATTGAAAAGGCCAAGCGGCGTAATTTCAGCTTCGCGGTCATGTTCTGCGACCTGGACGGCTTCAAGGCGATCAACGACGCCTACGGCCACCAGCTGGGCGACAAGCTGCTGATCCAGGTCAGCGAGCGCGTGCGCCGGCTGCTGCGCGGGCACGACACCTTCGCGCGGTTGGGCGGCGACGAGTTCGTCATCGTGTTCCAGCTGGACGTACCCGAGGACGCGGCGGTGATCGCCGAGCGCATCATCGCGACGGTGGCTGAGCCATTCGAGATCGACGGCCTGGACCTGCAGGTGACCGCCAGCCTGGGCATCGCCCTGTACCCGGCCGACGCCGGTACCGAACGCGAGCTGATGGCCCACGCCGACGCCGCCATGTACCACACCAAGGAATCGGGTCGGAACGGCTATACCTTCTTCACCGAAGCCATGCACGTCAGCGCCAACCGCCAGCTCAAGCTGCTGCAGGAACTGCGTCGTGCGATACAGCGCGAAGAGCTGGTGCTGCACTACCAGCCCAAGTTCCGGGCCGACGGCGGTGGCGTCATCGGCGCCGAAGCGCTGGTGCGCTGGCAGCACCCGGGACTGGGGCTGCTGGGCCCGGACACCTTCATTCCCATCGCCGAACGCAGCGGGCTGATCCTGCCGCTGGGCGACTGGGTACTGGACAAGGCCTGCGCGCAGCTGCGGCAATGGCACGACGCCGGGCACGTGGAGTGGTCGATGGCGGTGAACCTGTCGCCGCTGCAGTTCGCCTCCACCACGCTGCTGGATACGGTCACGCGCACGCTGGAGAAGCACAAGCTGGCGCCGCACCACCTGACCCTGGAAGTGACCGAAACCACTGCCATGCAGGACGTGGAAGCCAGCCTGCAGATCCTGCACGGGCTGACCGCGATGGGGGTGAAGATCTCCATCGACGATTTCGGCACGGGGTATTCCAGCCTGCTGTACCTCAAGCGCATGCCGGCCACCGAGCTGAAGATCGACCGCGCCTTCGTACGCGACCTGGAAGAGAACGCGGAAGACGCGGCGATCGTGTCCTCGATCGTGGCGCTGGGGCGTTCGCTCCAGCTGCAGATCGTGGCCGAGGGCGTGGAGACCGCCGGCCAGCGCGCGTATCTCAACGAGCTGGGCTGCGACCTGCTGCAGGGCTACCACTTGGGCAAGCCAGTGGATGCCGAAGCGTTCCTGCGCAACGCCGCATAACCGACCGGTAGAGCCGACTGGTAGAGCCGACTGTTAGTCGGCTGCCCTTCGCGCGGACCCGCCCCTGCATTCTTCATGCATGGCGTTGCCGACTAACAGTCGGCACTACCGTCCGGGGCGGCGTTGCCGACTAACAGTCGGCAGTACCGCAAACAAAAAGGCCGCCCTTTTGGGCGGCCTCTTCGTGTGCATCGCACCCCGAAGGGTCAATGCATCATGTGCACGTTCATGTTGTGCATCACCCACAGCGTGCCGGCGACGATGATGCCGATCACCACCACGGTGAAGGCCGCCGCGCTGACGTTCCAGCGCTGTTCCGACGAACGGTTCAGGTGCAGGAAGAACACCAGGTGCACGAAGATCTGCAGGATCGCCGCCACCACGATGATCACACCGGTGGTGAACACCGGCAAGCCACCCTTCATCACCGCCCAGAACGGAATGATGGTGAGGACGGCGGCCAGCAGGAAACCGACCAGGTACGACTTGACGCTGCCGTGGCTTTCACCAGCGGCGCCATGGCCGTGGTCGTGTGCGTGAGTGTCATGTGCCATTACAGCGCTCCCTTCAGGTAGACGACGGAGAACACGCCGATCCAGATCAGGTCCAGGAAGTGCCAGAACAGGCTCAGGCACGCCATGCGGGTCTTGTTGGTCGGGGTCAGGCCGTTCTGCTTGATCTGGATGAACATGATCAGCAGCCACAGCAGGCCGGCGCTCACGTGCAGGCCGTGGGTGCCCACCAGCGCGAAGAACGCCGACAGGAACGCACTGTGGTCCGGACCGAAGCCCTCATGGATGAGGTGGTTGAACTCCCACACTTCCATGACCATGAAGCCGAAGCCCAGCAGCCAGGTCAGGCCCAGCCACAGGTACATCTGGCCGACCTTGTGCTTGTGCAGCGCGATCATGCCCAGGCCGAAGGTCAGCGAGGACACCAGCAGCAGCGTGGTTTCCCACGCCACGAAGGTCAGGTCGAACAGGTCCTTCGGACCCGGGCCACCGTTGGTGCCGCCGGCCAGCACGATGTAGGTCGCGAACAGGCTGGCGAAGATGAGGCAGTCGCTCATCAGGTACACCCAGAAACCGAAGACGGTGTTCTCGCCGGTGTCGTGGTGTTCGTGGTCGTCATGGCCATGGGCCGCCGCGTGTGCGGCGTGCCCGTGGTTCACGTTGTTGGCGATAGTGCTGCTCATGCCTGCAACTCCGATTTCACCAGACCCTGCGCCTGCAGGTGACGGCGGTGCTCATTTTCAATGCGCTCCACTTCGGCAGCCGGCACGTAGTAATCCACGTCCTTGTCGAAGGTGCGCCAGATGAAGGTGCCGATCATGCCGACCAGGCCGACGATGGCCAGCCACCAGATGTGCCAGATCATCGCGAAGCCGAAGACCAGGCTGAAGGCACCAATCACCACGCCCGTGCCGGTGTTGCGCGGCATGTGGATGTCGGTGTACTTGGCCGGGCGTTCCCACGCCTCACCACGCTGCTTGCGCTCCCAGAAGTCGTCCAGTTCGGTGACCTTGGGCAGCGAACCGAAGTTGTAGAACGACGGCGGCGAAGAGGTTTCCCACTCCAGCGTGCGCGCATCCCACGGGTCGCCGGTCAGGTCGGCGGTCTTCTTGCGGTCGCGGATCGACACGGCCACCTGGATGATCTGGCACAGGATGCCGGCGCCGATGATGAACGCACCGACCATCGCAATGACCAGCAGCGGCTGGTATTCCGGGTTCGGGTAGCTCTGCATGCGGCGGGTCATGCCCATGAAGCCCAGGATGTACAGCGGCATGAACGCCACGTAGAAGCCGATGAACCAGCACCAGAACGCGGCCTTGCCCCAGGTTTCGTTGAGGCGGAAGCCGAACATCTTCGGCCACCAGTAGGTAATGCCGGCGAACATGCCGAACACCACGCCGCCGATGATGACGTTATGGAAGTGGGCGATCAGGAACAGGCTGTTGTGCAGCACGAAGTCGATGGCCGGAATGGCCAGCATCACGCCGGTCATGCCGCCGATGGTGAAGGTGACCATGAAGCCGATCGTCCACAGCACCGGGCTGGTGAACTGCACGCGGCCGCGGAACATGGTGAACAGCCAGTTGAAGATCTTCACGCCGGTGGGAATGGAGATGATCATCGTCGTGATGCCGAAGAAGGCATTGACGTTCGCACCCGAACCCATGGTGAAGAAGTGGTGCAGCCACACGATGAACGACAGCACGCCGATGCACGCGGTGGCGTACACCATGCCCTTGTAGCCGAACAGCGCCTTGCGCGAGAACGTGGCGATCACTTCGGAGAACACGCCGAAGGCCGGCAGCACCAGGATATAGACTTCCGGGTGGCCCCAGATCCAGATCAGGTTGATGTACAGCATGGCGTTGCCGCCACCGTCATTGGTGAAGAAGTGCGTGCCCAGGTAACGGTCCAGGGTCAGCAGCACCAGGGTGACGGTCAGCACCGGGAAGGCGGCGATGATCAGCACGTTGGTGACCAGCGCGGTCCAGGTGAACACCGGCATGTGCATCAGCTTCATGCCCGGGGTACGCATCTTCAGGATGGTGATGAAGAAGTTGATACCGCTCAGTGTCGTGCCCAGGCCTGCTACCTGCAGGCCCCAGATGTAGTAGTCGACACCTACCCCTGGACTGAACTCCTTGCCCGACAACGGCGGGAAGGCCAGCCAGCCGGTCTGCGCGAATTCACCCACGCCCAGCGAGATCATCACCAGGCCCGCGCCCGCCACGAACAGCCAGAAGCTGAGCGAGTTGACGAACGGGAAGGCCACGTCGCGCGCGCCGATCTGCAGCGGCACCACGACGTTCATCAGGCCGGTGATCAGCGGCATCGCCACGAAGAAGATCATGATCACGCCGTGGGCGGTGAAGATCTGGTCGTAGTGGTGCGGCGGCAGGAAGCCTTCGGCGCCGTTGGCGGCGATGGCCTGCTGGGTGCGCATCATGATGGCGTCGGCGAAGCCGCGCAGCAGCATGACGAAGGCGACGATGAGGTACATCGCGCCGATCTTCTTGTGGTCGACCGAGGTGAACCACTCTTTCCAGAGATAGCCCCACAGCTTGAACTTGGTGATCAGGGCCAGCACGAGCAGGCCACCGATCCCCGCGCCGATCAGCGTGGAGATGATGATCGGGTCGTGCGGGATGTCAGCGAATGTCAGTTTACCCAACGGATTCATGCTTATTCTCCCGAGCCTGCGTGGCCGGTGTGACCGGCGGCGGCGTGCTCGTCTGCAGTGTGTCCGGCATGTTCGGCCGGCATGTCATGGGCAGCGGCCGGCATTTCGTGGCCTTCGTGGCTTTCGCCAGCGGCGCCGTGCGACATCGCCTTGTGGTCCATGGCCTTGTGGTCCATGCCGTAGTGCTGGTTGTCGCCCATGTGGCGGGCAACCACCCAGTCGAACAGGCCGGTTTCGGTGGTACCGAAGTAGGTCACCGGGTGCCAGTCGTGGTTCTTGTCATCCACCAGCGCGCCGAACGCGGCCTGGTCCATCGGGGTGCTCTGCGCACGCACCTTGGCCAGCCACGCCTGGTACTCCTCGGGGGTCACCGAGTTGGCGTCGAAATGCATCTTGCTGAAGCCCGCGCCGCTGTAGTGCGAGGACATGCCCGGGAAGGTGCCGGTCTCGTTGGCGATCAGGTGGAGCTTGGTCTCCATCCCGGTCATCGAGTAGATCATGCTGCCCAGGTGCGGGATGAAGAAGGCATTCATCACCGAATCGGACGTGATCTTGAAGTTCAGCGGCGTGTTCACCGGGAAGGTGATTTCGTTGACCGTCGCGATGTTCTCTTCCGGGTAGATGAACAACCACTTCCAGTCCAGCGAAATGGCTTCGATCACCACCGGCTTGGTCTCGGACTCCAGCGGACGGTACGGGTCCAGCGAGTGCGAGGAGCGCCAGGTCAGCACGGCCAGCACCAGCACGATCATGCACGGGATCGACCAGACGACCACTTCGATCGCGGTGGAATGCGACCACTTCGGCTCGTAACGGGCCTTGGTGTTGCTGGCACGGTACTTCCAGGCGAAGGTGAGGGTCATGATGATGACCGGCACGACGACCAGCAGCATCAGCACGGTGGCCGTGATCAGAAGGGTCTTCTGGTCATGGCCGACCTGGCCCTTCGGGGCCAGAATGGCCGAACTGCAGCCCGTCATGAACACGGACAACGCCAACAGCAGGCCCGGGCGCAGCCAGCGCCCAAGGGATTTCAACGGAATCATCGGTCGATCCAATTGCGTAGGGAATGCCTTCTCACGCCCATCCCCACCGGCCAAAGCCGGCTGCGCCAGCCCAGGGGGGACGGCGCAGAGGACAAACATGTCAGCCCTCTAATTTTATGCCGTCACGCACCATTTAAGAAAGGCATTGACAATGATCTGGCGCAGGAAAGGCCCGGAAACAGCTGCGACACGTTGTCGCACACCGGGCAGATGGCCGAATTCGGCACAGTCCGCCAGTCATGTATAGACAAGAACCCGTCGCGCCGGGCTCTGCCCGGCCAGCGCGGTGCCCGGGTCCATGCGAACGGCAGTCGGGCAGAGCCCGGCTCTACGTCGCGGGTTCCGGATGATCGGTCCGATTGCGACCTGCTGGATTATCGCCCAGCGCGCGGTGTGACGTCTGCGGACCGACGAAATATGTGCCCGCGCTCACATCTATATGCGCCATCCGGTGCGCTGCACGCGCCATACCCGACAAGCGGTAGGCCTCGCCTATCGAAACGCAAATTCCAACAGAAACAATCACCTTGCCTCGATCCACGGGGATCCTCAAGGTCGGCGACGGAGCGCAAAACTCCGTACTACCAAAAATAGTGGATGTCCCATGTCGGGAGGGCGGCTAATACAAGACCCTTCACGGGGGAATACGCCCGCCGTTCGGTAGTACACGGTTTTGACCTCCCGACGCCCTCGCCCTCATCGGCGAGGGCTATTTTCCCCTCAAGGAGGCAAGCGCATGACCCACAATCCAGCCCAGGCGCCAGAAGAGGACACCCCTCCCCGCCTGCCCCGCTACACCCCGCACTACCACCACAACATCCGCGCCATGCCGCAGATCAGCGAACTCAACCGGGACAAGTTCGGCCCCTTCCCCATGATCACGCTCAGCGGCGCCTGGCTGCGAACTTTCGGCTTCACCGTGGGCCTGCAGGTGCGGATCGAGGCCACGCCCGACCAGATCATTCTCAGGCCGCTCTGGACCGGCGACCCCGCCACCGTCGCCAAGGAAGAGCCCAAGAAACCCGTCGTGCGATACGCCGAAGTGATGGATCGCTAGCCGGTCAGCCCGCCATCACCCGGTTGCGGCACTCCACCCCGCTGGCGACGTCGGCCAAATTGCGCAGGGTGATGCTGCAGATCTCCTGCAGCGCCTCCACGGTAAAGAATCCCTGGTGACCGGTCACCAGTACATTCGGGAAGGTCATCAGGCGCTGGAACAGGTCATCGTCGATGATCTCCCCGGACAGGTCCTGGAAGAACAGCGCGCTTTCCTGTTCGTAGACGTCGATGGCCAGATGCCCCAGATGGCGCGACTTGAGCGCGCGCACCACCGCATCGGTGTTGACCAGTCCACCGCGCGAGGTATTCACCAGCATCGCGCCCGGCTTCATCAATGCCAGCGATTCCTCGTTGATCAGGTGATGGGTTTCAGGCGTAAGCGGGCAATGCAGCGACACGATGTCCGAGCGGGCCAGCAGTTCCTCCAGCGCCACGTGCTCGCCCACCGCCGAGAATCCGGGCGACGGGTAGGGATCGTTGCCCAGCACCGTGCAGCCCATTCCCTTGAAAATACGCGCCGTCGCCAGCCCGATCTTGCCGGTGCCCACGATGCCCACGGTCTTGCCGTGCAGGGTTCGGCCCAGCAGCCCATCCAACATGAAGTTGCCCTCGCGCACCCGGTTGTAGGCGCGGTGGGTGTGCCGGTTGAGGGTCATGATCAGCGCCAGCGCATGCTCGGCCACCGCCTCCGGCGAGTAAGCCGGCACCCGTGCCACCAGCAGCCCCAGTTCCGCGGCGGCCACCAGGTCCACGTTGTTGAACCCCGCGCAGCGCAGCAGGATCGCCCGCACTCCCAGCCCATGCAGAGCCCGCAGCACGGGCGCGTCCAGGCGGTCATTGACGAATACGCAGACCGCGTCGAAACCTTGGGCCAGGCCGGCGGTCGTGGCGTCCAGCGCCACATCGAAATAGGCCAACTCAAACCCCCGCCCGCCGTGATCGCGCGCATTCGCTTCATCAAGGAAATGGCGGTCGTACGGACGGGCACTGAAAACGGCGGTTTTCATGGGATAACCCTGAGAAAGCGTGATGCCCAGTAGACCAGAATCCCGCCGAGGATAGAAACGCCCATGCAACCCATCTGGCGCAAGCGGCTGCTGACGGCCGCTACGGCCGCCCCGTCGTGCCACCGCCGCCAATCTTGAGCCGCTTGACGGCAAATACTCCGCCGATCAACAGGTCGCCATTTTCCATGACCGTCGTGATGCCACCCAGGGCGTTCCAACGACGGCTGTCGTCCGGGAAAACCCAGCGCGACTTGATCTCGCCGGTCGTCCAGTCCAGGCCGACATACTGATACACGCCCTTGTCCTTGTGCGCGGCATACAGCAGCCCGGTTGCGGCCGAGACCACCGGCACCATGATGTCGGTGTTGTCGACCTCATGGTTGATCCAGGCCTTCTCGAACGCGTCTTTTTCCGGGTTCCAGATGAATTTCTGTATGCCGATTGGCGCCGGTCGGGTGACGCCACCAGTGAAGCCATTGCCGGGGCCGGCCGGAAGCGGTTTGGGATACGTACTGTTGAGGAATGCGACGCCGTATCCCAGCACATTGGGTGAGGGCTCGATGGTCATCTGGCTGATATCGACGCGGATCTGGTCGGCGATACGGTTGGACTGGGTGCCCGGCTTCTGCTGGAAGCCTTCCGGAATCGCGTCGCGCCAGAACGCCACCGCGTTGCTGCCGGTCTCGGCCGCGTCGGCGATCACGATCAGTTTGTCCGGGTCGCTGCCGAATCCCATCAATGTCGGGGTCGTGCCCGAGCCGCGCGAAATCGCGCCCAGCGCCAAAGCTTTCTCGCCGGGCATGGAATCGTAGGCAGACGACCAGGCGCCATCCTTTTCGTCGGTGGACAATGTGGTCCCGTTCCAGATCACCTTGTTCATGTGCTTCTCGGTGACCACGTAGATGCCGTTGTTCTCATCGATCACGATGCTGTTGTCGACGGCCTCGCCATTGAAGGTCACTGACGCCTTCACGTTCAGGTCCCGGTCCAGGATGATCAACGCTCCCGGGGCGGCGGCTGCCAGGAAGCCGTCGTAGGTCATGTTCAGGCCGATGATGCGCGTAACCGACCTGGCGACATCTGCCGGCAGGCCCTTGGCGACGTCAGCGGTCTTAACGATCCGCGGCGGGTCACCGACCACGTTGCCATCGGTTGTCTTCAGCACGCGGGTGCCACCGTAGACGCAATAATGATTGCCGTCGCGATCAAACAGGTTGTACACCCCGTTGATGCCGCTCTCCATGTTGAGGCCGGCGGCACCCAGCCCCTTCAGTGCATCGAGGATCTTCGTCTCGTCCTTGGCGCGGTAGGCGGCGTCCAGCTGCGCCAGTGCGGTGTCCAACGCAGTGGGCGTAGCCATCGCGGCCGACTTTTCAAAACCGGGGTAAGGAAGCAGTCCGCCCACCGCCTCGAACGCGTCACCGGTCACCCGGATCTTCTGCACACCCACCGCACCGCTGGCAAAGGCGATCACCTCCCCGCCCACCCGCTTCATGGTGGGATTGGAAGTGATCAGCGTGGGCACGGTGGCCACGTCCGCCTCAGTCAGTTTCCTGCTGCCGACAGGCCCTGCGATCAGCACCGAATCGGTTGCCGCTGGATTGAAGTGGGAGGTCGGGTAAACGCTCTCCGCCAGCCACGGGTTCGGTGCCGGCATGTTGGGCGGTGTTGCTGCAGGCCGCTCCGCAGGGCGGGCAGCCGCAGGTGCTGGGGTGGGAGTTGTGCTCGTGGTCTCGCGGTTGCATGCCGGAAGAAGCAGCGCGAGGATCAAACCCAGACCGACAGCCGGAGCCGCGCCCCACATCCTGGTCGCCATCTGCGATTCCCTCTACCGGCCTTGACGAATGCCAGCTTCCTCCGGGCCAACCGATGTCGCCTCAGCAAAGGCACGGTCGGTCGGCCGGTATTTTTACTTAAGGGTCGGCTGAGGATGGGCCACCGCCGCTCGCCTACCTGCCGGTCATATTCAACGCCGCTTCCGGCAATCGCTCGCCGCTGAGGCGGATCTTGGCCAGCGCTCCATCAATGCTGGCGAGGTCAGCCTGGTCCAGTACCAGATCAACGGCACCGAGATTCTCATCAAGCCGATGCAGCTTGGTGGTTCCTGGAATCGGCGAGATCCACGGTTTCTGCGCCAGCAGCCAGGCCAGCGCCACCTGCGCGGGCGTTGCCCCCTTTTTCGTCGCCATCGCTTTCGCCACTTCCACCAACCCCATGTTGGCCCGGCGTGCCTCGGCGGAGAAGCGCGGCACCACATTGCGGAAGTCGCTGGCGTCGAACTGCGTGTGTTCGTCGATCTTGCCGGTCAGGAACCCCGCGCCCAGTGGACTGAACGGCACGAAGCCAATGCGCAGTTCTGCCAGCAGCGGCAGCAGCGCCTGCTCCGGCTCGCGCCAGAACAGCGAGTACTCACTCTGCACGGCGGTGAGCGGCTGCACGGCATGCGCCCTGCGGATGGTCTGCACGCCTGCTTCGGACAAGCCGAAGTGCGCCACCTTTCCTTCCGCAATCAATTCCTTCACCGCACCGGCCACGTCTTCGATCGGTACCGCCGGGTCTATCCGGTGCTGGTACAGCAGATCGATGCGGTCGGTGCGCAAGCGCTTGAGGCTGGCCTCCACCGCCGCCTTGATGTGCGCCGGCTGGCTGTTGGTACCCGGCCCGCGCGTGCCGGTGACCGGGTCGATGTCGAAGCCGAACTTGGTGGCGATCACCACCTGGTCGCGCACCGGTGCCAGCGCTTCGCCCACCAGCGTTTCGTTGGCGAACGGACCGTAGGCCTCGGCGGTATCGAAATGGGTGATGCCACGCTCCACTGCGGTGCGGATCAACGCGATCATCTCCTGCCTGTCCGGCGCGGGTCCGTAGGCCGAGCTCATGCCCATGCAGCCCAGGCCGAGCGCGGAGACCTGCAGGCCTTATCCAAGCGTACGAATCTTCATTGCGAATTCCTCCATGGACTCAATCTACGCCCCCACCTTCCATGCTTGCAGGGGCATAATCGAATATCGCTTATAGCCGGGGCGTATCAATGAGTGTGGAGAACTACGAGCAGCTGGCCATGTTCGCGCTGGTAGCGCGCGAACGCAGCTTTACCCGCGCCGCCGCCCAGCTGGGCATGTCCCAGCCGGCGCTGAGCCGGTCCATGCGCCAGCTCGAAGAGCGCCTTGGCGTGCGCCTGCTCGCCCGCACCACCCGCAGCGTGTCGCCGACCGAGGCGGGTGAACAGCTGCTGCGGGTCATTGCCCCGCGCTTCGAGGAGATCGACACCGAGCTGGCCCAGCTCAACGCCTTCCGCGACAAGCCGGCCGGCCGCCTCCGCATCACCGCCGGCGAACATGCAGCGCTGACCATCATGCAGCCGGTGCTGGGGAAACTGCTGCCCGCACACCCCGACCTCAACATCGAAGTGATCGTCGACTACGGCCTGACCGACATCGTGGCCGAAGGCTTTGATGCAGGCATCCGCATGGGTGAGCAGTTGGCCAAGGACATGATCGCCGTGCGGGTCGGGCCAGACCTGCGCATGGCGGTGGTCGGCGCGCCGGCGTACTTCCAGCGCCACCCGAAACCGAAGTCGCCGCACGATCTCACCGGCCACAACTGCATCACCATCCGCCTGCCTACCCATGGCGGCATCTACGCCTGGGAATTCGAAAAGAAGGGCCAGGAGCTGAAGGTCCGCGTCGAGGGGCAACTAGTGTTCAACAACATCGCCCTGCGCTTGGGCGCGGCACTGGAAGGCCTGGGCCTGGCCTACATGCCCGAAGACCTGGTGCGCCCGCACGTACAGGCCGGAACGCTGGTGCACGTGCTGCAGGACTGGTGCCCCTCCTTCCCCGGCTACCATCTTTACTACCCCAGCCGCCGACAATCCTCGCCGGCGTTCACCCTGCTGCGGGACGCGCTGCGCTACCAGGGCTGAGCGCTTCCGCCACGGCGTTGCATCAGGGCGAGGGTGCCGGGGTCTGTTCCAGTGCCTGCACCGCGCGGTCGGACGCGGCGGGATCGCCGTACTGCGCCAGAACCTGGGCGACGTGCTCCAGTTGCGCGCGGGTCAGCCCCACCCGTTGGCTGGCGGCCATGTGCGAGCGCAGCTGGCCTTCCACGCCGGGCATGGCGGCCAGCGCGCCTACCGTGGCCAGTTCGCGGCTCTGCCAGTCCAGGTTGTCGCGCTCGAAGATGTCGCCGAACAGGTGCGTCTGCAGGTACTGGTTGATGACCGGCGCGAACGTCATCACCGGCCCGGTCACCGGCGCGCCGGAGATGCGGGTCTGGTTCGCGGTGCCCACCTTGCGCAGCGCATCGCCCACCGGGATCTCGCGCTGCGGCGCCTTACCCGGCGCATCCTGTTTGCCCTGTTCCCTGCGCGTATCGACCACGGTCATCAACTCCGTGAGCGCATTGAGGCTCTTCGGGAAGCCGGCATAGGCATACATCTGCACCAGGATTTCCCGGGCCTCGCTGATGCTCAGCCCGGCATCCAGGCCGCGATTCAACGCGGCGTTGAGCTGGGGCAGGTTGCTGGTCGCCGCCGCGGCCGCAATCAGCGGGATCGCCTGCTGCCGTTCCGAGAGCGCGCCGGGCAGCGGAACGTCGGTGGCCGTTCCTGCCTCGCCATACTCCGCGTCGCTTACCTGCTCCATCCACGTCACGGTCTTGCCATCGGCCACGCCGGTCACCGCGAGGTGGGTCATGGCGCTGTGCGGCGCCGCGCCGTGCCAGTGCTTCACACCGGGCGGGCACACCACCACGTCGCCGGGATGGATCTGCTGCACCGGCTTGCCCCATTCCTGGGTGAGCCCGATGCCGGAGGTCACCACCAGGCGCTGGCCCGCCGGGTGGGTATGCCATGCCGAATGCGCGCCCGGCTCGAAGCTGACATACGCGGCCGAGGCTTCCACGTTGGCGTCGGCCGCAAACAGAGGGTCTACGCGTACCTTGCCGACGAAGTTCTCCGCAGGGCCCGCGAACGACGCCTGGGTGCCGGCACGGGTGATCTGCTGGGTTGGGGATTCTGCCGCGCCGGCGAACGGTGCCGCTACGCTGAGTGCCAGGCCGAGCATGGCATTGCGGCCGGCAGAGGTAGGTTGATCGGTCATGGGGTAAGGGTCCTTGCATAGAAGGTGGTGAGCTTGGCCACTGCGGCATCCACGTGACGCGGCACCCAATAGGTATCGATATGGGTTGCGCCGTCTAGCAGCACCAGCTCCTTGTCGATGGTGCCGGTCGCCTTCGCAAAGGCGTCCTCGGTCATGTACAGGCTGTCGGCCTTGCTGCCGGCAATCATCAGCAGCGGCTGGTCGATCAGCGCGATCTGGTCGGTGGCGTCGAACCGCATCAGCTCCAGCAGGCTGCTGGTGGTGTAGCGGAACGTGGAGTTGGGGTGGGCGTGGGTCTTCCAGTAGTACGCATAGCCCTGGCGGTACAGGTCGAACGGCAGTTTGGCGATCTGTTCGTCGCTGAGGTTGGCATCGCCTGAGTACATCACTTCACCGCCGGCCGCCTCCTGCGCGCGCGCATCGGTGGCCTGCTGCAGGCGCTGCTGGATCGTCTGCAGCTGCGAGTCCACATAACCGTTGCGGCGGACGCGACCGGAATTGAACATGCTGATGGTGGCGACGGCCTTGAAGCGCTTGTCGGTCTGCGCCGCCGCGAGCGAGTAACCTCCTCCGCCGCAGATGCCCAGCAACCCCATCCGCGCCTTATCCACCCAGGGGAAACGACTCATGTAGTCCGCCATGCCGTGGATGTCTTCGATGCGGTGCGATGGTTTATCCACGCTGCGGGGCAGGCCGCCGCTTGCACCCTGATAGGCCGCATCCGCGGTAATCGCGATGTAGCCCTGTTCGGCCAGGCGCTGGGCGTACAAGCCCGCCACCTGCTCCTTCACCCCGCCATTGGGATGGGCAACGACGATGGTGGGATACTTCCGCGATGCATCGAAATTGGCCGGTGTATAGAAGTTGGCCGAGATCTCGATGCCATCCAGCGAATAGGTGACCGGATGGATGTTCACCTGATCCGGCACGTTGCGCGTGATCGCGCCTTCGTAGGCCAGGGTGTAGGGGTTGCGCGTGTAGTCGGCGGCGGCGGCGTTGCCTGCGGCCAGGCCGATGGACATCGCCAGCAGTGTGGCGGGCACGAGGTGCTTCATTCGGGGGGTCTCCCAGTCCGGACATTTCCTCACCGACGCGTCATGCCCGCGTCGACGAGGTCAGGGACCAAATCTAACCGCCACCGATTTATGGAAACAGAGCATCAACTGGATATCAGTCATGCAGCACAAGCATGAATCATCGGTGGCGGCGCAGCGGCGTTGATTGCGGTCGTCTTTCCCGCTCAACGGTCCAGCTGCTTCTCCTGCAGGAACCCGCTCACCAGATCGGCGATCTGGACATTATTGAGGTCGGAGAACAGGAAGTGGCTGTTGCCACGGATCCCCTTCTCCGGCAGATGGATCAGGGTGACATCGCCGCCCTGCCGATTGACGGCGTCGCGCCAGGCACGCGCCATTTCCAGGCGTGCGCGCCAGCTGTCCTGCGCGGGCGCGCTGATCGGCTTTTCAGGGATGTTGTCGCCGTACAGCACCAGGATGGGCATCCGGGTAAGGGCTTTGAACTCCTCCGGCGAGACCACGACGGGTGCGACGGTGTCGAACGCGCTGGGGATCGGTGCCGGCGCATCGTCCTTGGAAAACACGAAACTGCTGCCGGGCTCGAAGGCCACGATGGCGCGCACGTTGGGACTCTTGATTGCGGTCATCCAGCCCGGGCCACCGGCCTGTGAATGCGTGAACAGGATCGCCGGCCCGGTCTTCTGCAACAGCGCGGTGACGCCGTCGGAGACCACGCCGATGTCGTACGGCCCGGTATTCGGGGTGAACGAGCGGAAGAACTGATCCAGCGTGGCCTCGCCCTTGGGGAACTGGCTGCCCGCAAAGTAGTCCGGCCAGAGGCCAATGCGGAACTGGTTGAACCACATCTGGTCATCCGCCACCGGCTTCAGGGTGGACTCGACCATGCTTCGTCCGGCCCTGCCGCGTCGTGGCTGGTCGATCAGGTAAGTCGTGAAACGGCGGCGCAGGAAGAGGTTCTGGAAGCCCTCCCGGCCGTCGGCCGTGGTCTCCCAACTCCTGGACGACTGCCCCGCGCCGTGCCACATCACGATCGGCAGCGGACGCGCGTTCACCGGCACCTGGTAGAAGGCATAGACATGATCGCCGTGGTAGCTCTGGCCATCGGGCTTGGCAGGATGCAGCGCGTCGAAGGCGCCTGGCTGCTGCTGTACCGTGCCGCCGGCGACGAAGCTTCCCTGCGATTGAATCTGCAGCGGCTCGCTGGCGCGGGTGGTCGCGGTACCGAGCAGGGCCGCGATGCACATCAATGCGGAGGTCAGGCCAGGAAGCACAGTGCGGGGGATCGTGCGAGTCTGCATGGACCACTCCGTGACGGACAATCAGCAGAAACTACGCGCGCGGGAGTAACGGAAAAAGTGCGCGAGGGACATATGACCCATGCATGGGTGATATGTATCCCCGTCATTGGAACAGGCCCCGGTATCGCCCCGTCTCAACCTGTGACTCCGGCCGACACTACGATCTGCGCCATGAGCACAGTTCACGACCACAGCACCCCCAACGAACCATCGAACCACCGCGCCGAGCGCCCGGAGATGTTTGGCCACCTGTTCATGGGGCCGGACCAGCGCTCACCCCTTGAGCAACGGGAGGCCCAACGCAGGGAGCATGCGCGTCGCACCGGGAAAGGACGTGCCAACTGGTGGAAGCGCGAACAGGCACCCAGCAGCTGACGCCGACCCCGCCACAGCGGTTTGCCGGCGGGACGGCAGCCGCGCGGCTTCCACATGCGCCGGATGGGGCATCAGCTATGCTTTCTGCCTGACCTGAAGACGGACCCCATTGCATGCCCTCTCCCCCCACGCGTGCCGGATGTGCCTTGTGCCGCGATGCGGAGCCTCTGCCGTTCGACTTCAGCTACGCGTTCCAGCCCATTGTCGACATACAAGCGCACAAGGTGTTCGCGCACGAAGCGCTGGTACGCGGTCCGGCGGGCGAACCTGCCGACACGGTGCTGTCGCGCGTGACCGCCGACAACCGCTATTCGTTCGATCAAGCGTGCCGTGAGAAGGCCATCCGTATTGCGGCCGGGTTGCAGCTGTCGTCCTGTCTTTCGATCAATTTCCTGCCCAATGCCATCTATCGGCCGGAGGTCTGCATTCGTTCCACCCTGCAGGCCGCCGAGCGGTATGGTTTTCCGGTAGAGCGGATCATCTTTGAAACCGTGGAGGGGGAGCAGGTCAGTGACGGCAAATGGCTGGCCGAAATCCTGAGCGAGTACAAACGCATCGGCTTCAAGACGGCGATTGATGACTTCGGTGCTGGCTTTGCCGGCCTCAATCTGCTGGCCGATTTCCACCCGGATATCGTCAAGCTGGATATGGCGTTGATCCAGGGCATCGACCATAGCCGGTCACGGCGCGCGATCGTGGCCGGGGTGATCTCGATGTGCGACGAACTGGATATCGAGGTGATTGCCGAAGGAATCGAAACCGCGGATGAGGCGCGATGCCTGTCCGATCTCGGCATCCGCCTGATGCAGGGCTACTGGTTCGGCCGACCGCGATTCGAGCAGGCTGCTGGTGAGGCCGAGATTCCCTGGTCATTTTGATTTCCGCTGACAAGCAGCAGACAGGATGAGGAATAAGCCCACATAGAGGCGGCCTGCTGGCGTTGCCGTCGGCGGGCCCGGTCGCGAAATCCTTACTTGCTTAGCGAGGGCGGATGCCAAGCCCCAGCAACACAGCCCCAGCGACGGTTAGGGCCTGACCCACTGCAAGCGCATGCATGTTTGCAATGTTGCCGTAACCGCTTGCTGAGGGGTTGATCAGGAAGTAGAGCCCAATAGCGAGGGTAGCTAGACCCAATGCCACGCATGCCGATGTCGAGCCGCGCTCTTGCCGGGCGTTCGCGCTCGCACGATCGATTCAACAATTGCCTTGGGCAGGTCCGCATAGCACTTGGGACACTTCGCTGATGATCTGCCCGAGGGGATCGCAGCTTGGCAAGCCGGGCATTGATAGACATTTATTGCTGCGTCACTGGTTTTCATCTTCTCTCCTCCATGATTAGAACTACTTGATCCTCGCCCCCAGCCAGCAGATGCATTGCACTGACTCGGCATGATCTCATTTGAGATTCACCTCCACAAGCTTGGCGACACAGACCCCTGCCGGCCATTTCTCCAGATGACCTTGCAATCTGGAATCGAATATTCCTGTCACCACAACCCTTCGCCCCTTGGATGAATAGAAAGGCGACACCCCCAACAGCCATAACCCCAACTCTGGCAGACCGTCCGTATGTGGCGATAAGGCCGACGAAGGACAGGAAGCGAGGCGGTTTGTGGATGAGGATTGTCCGCAATCCACAAACACCTACATTCCGTACGTGTGACACGTCAATCGCGCGCGGTGGCTGATGATCATCCAATCAATCCCAACTCATGGCATATCTTCGGCATGTGCAAGCTCGCCTCAGACTCCGTCAACCTGCCAGCCAACTTCATTTGCTGTTCCGTGAAATTTGCATCAAGAGCCAGCCGGTTTACGATCTCCTCTTGCACGCGACGGCGCAGTTCCACTGCAGGCGCAAGCTTCGAAAGATCTTGAGGCTCCTGCGCACTCGAAGATTCGTGCCCGTCCAATGCCTCGTAGTAGTAGAAATCTGAATATTTCTCTTCGAACTCGCGTGCAGAAACACTCCCGGAGGCGAAGCTCTGCACAAGCAGCGTCATTTCAGCGAGCCTAGATTCAATACTCATGATGCGTCCACCTCCCTACTTGTTCTTGATCGGCAACCACCAGGGAGCGTCATAGGATGCAGGAAGAGCTTGAGCGCTTGGCTGGGGAGCAACGGGACCAGCGCTCTCACGCCGCCAACTTGGCGACAGCCCCCCCGCCCACCAACTCAACTTCTCACTAACAACTTCATTTTTCACTGCATCAAACGCTCGGCCCTCATCGGTGAACTCAACGCTACGCTGCACTCTTTGCAAGCTCCGGGTATCGACAACATCTCGCGCGCGACACCGTCTATACCCTTGAAGCATGTCACTTGCCCCCCGCAGGCTCGCCGCCAGCCTCAGCCTCCAGGCGAACCTTGATCTTCTGAAACGTCGCTCGCGCCCCAGGGAGATCTTCATGGATGTCGTCTGAAAGATAGACGTTTTCTATGAACTCGCGTGGCCGCATATAGAACGAGCCCTCGTCACTGGAGGCCAACCAAAAGCGTGACGCCCTGGGATCAGTGATTTCAAACAGTCCGGATGGAACAGGAATCAACCTCCCGAACTCATCCTCGACTCCGTAGAGAGTCAAGCCATGGTATTCGCCCTTCTCGAAGATGCAGGCCACCGTGTACACAAGGTACTCATGCCCAATCTTGATAGGGAACTCCCTCCTCGGATCTGTGCCCCACGAAGGTGACACATCCATGCATGTTTTTATTGCCCGTACCTTCATACAGTCCTCACTTATGGATTGATCACAGTTTTTGGTTCGATGATCTGACCCGTATCAGAATTGCGGAACGCATGCGTTTCCACATGCCCGCCATCGGCAGCCTTATACGACGAGCTGGAAACTTTCTGATATGAGCCCGCCTCACCTCCGTGTTGGGCGGCAAGCCTCTCACCCTGCCGTAGCGGCTGCTTCGTCGCGGCACCGTGTGTCACCGTGCCGCCTCCACTCGCCAATTCAGCCATCTGCTGCTCGCTTGCCATCTTCTTACCTAGTTGGGCAGCTTCATCCCCGTGCTTAAGAATGGATTTTCCCGCATCTCCAACGATTGGAACGAGACCGATGGTAGCCGCAACCACATTGATCGCAGAGGGGTCGCGCACTGCATCAATGGCGCCTTTAGCGTCGCCAACAACAGGGGTGAGATCTGCGACCATGGCGGCCGCGTCGCGGAACGCCTGTCTAGTTTCAGGCTTAGTCCAGTCTGTCTCGTAGACCGATCGCGGAAGACTTTGTCTGCCATCCGGATCAGTGAACTTGTACGGGTTTCCGTTCGCGTACCGGAACCGATTGAACTGATCAACCGGCTTCTGATACGCCGTCACCGGATCCACCGACAGGAACACCCCCAGCTGCGGATCCATGTAGCGCTGCTGCATGTAGCTCAGCCCTGTCGCAGCGTCGCTTACGTGTCCCGTGTAGCCGGGCCCATCCTTGACCTGCCCACCGACCACGGCCCCGTAGGGCTCGTAGTCGTAGCGCTCGATCACATTCCCGCTCTCGTCCGTCTTGGCGACCACTGAGCCAAGCGGATCTGTATGGTAGTAGGTGAATGTCTGGGCACTGGCGGATGGCACCCAGGCCAACCCTATGATCATCGCGCAACAGAGCCAAGCGCTCATCAAGGACTTCGGATGGTGCAAAAGACGCTCCGTCAGCCCGCGACCGTTTCGCTGCTTACTCATGAGGTATCTCCTATAGCCAGCTGTTTGATGGATGGCAGCTTCGACCAGGGCGAACGGCCTGCGGGGTTGCATGCCCGCACCGGCTGCGACGTGGCGCAGTATCTCTGGCTGCTCGAGCCACTGCTTGTCAATGGGCCGTTGCAGGCGGCGGGCGTGCCGTCCTTGAGCAGCTCATAGGTCGTTGCCGCTGCCACGGGCGTCCACACGGCATGGTCGTGATCCGTGTCACAAGTTCCCTGCATAGAGCGTCCCCTTGGCGTATGCACCTGCGGCGCTCGGAGTTGATATCACAATACTCTCTCGGGTAGACAGCAAAAGCGGCAGTAAGTGGTAAATGTGCCATCCACTGTCACTTCATCCCCGCCGCCCCTGGCGCGGTCAGTGGACCTTGGAGACTGGATCCACCCGAAGCGTGCGCGCACTCAAATGCCCGGGCGGCTAAACGTAGGCACACCGCGGCGCGCAAGTCTTGCATGGCTTCCGTAGCCGGACCACGGCCCGCGGAATTTGGCCCTGACGCCGAGGTTAACGACGGTCGATCGAAACCCGCGCGCGCGCCGATCTGTCATGGACCCGCATGCCAGCCTGGCCTAGTATCGGCAGCTGCCGAATGCCCATGACTGGATGTGCGTGAACAGCTTCGAAAGATTCAACGGCCGCCGTAGCGGCAAGGGCAGTCAGGTTGCCATCCTGGCCCACGGCTTCGGAACCGACCAGACCGCGTGGAGCGCCCTGCGCCCATGGTTCGAGGCGCGCTACGACGTGGTGTCGTTCGACCTCGCCGGCTGCGGACCCAACGGCGCGGACACCTACGATTTCCACCGGCACGGTTCGTTGTTCGGCTATGCCGACGACCTGCTTGAGATCATGGACGACCTGGCGCTGCGCGACTGCGTGTACGTCGGCCACTCCATGAGCGGCATGATCGGTGCGGTGGCCGCGGTGGCCCGCCCGGAACTGTTCGACCGGCTGATCACCGTGGGGGCTTCGCCGCGTTACCTGGATGACGCCGGCTACATCGGCGGCTTCCAGGCAGCGGATCTGGAGAACCTGTTCGACAGCATGAGCGCCAACTACCAGGCCTGGGTGGCGGGGTTCGCGCCGATGGTGGTGGGTGTGGACAACGGGCAGGTGGTGGCCGACTTCTCGCGCACGCTGTTCCAGATGCGGCCGGACATCGCGCTCAATACCTCGCGCACGATCTTCAACTCCGATATGCGCTCGCTGGCCGCGCAGCTGACCCGCCCCGTGCATGTGATCCAGACCGCGGTAGACATGGCCGTGCCGGTGCAGGTGGGTCATTGGCTGGAGACAGCCATTCCGACCGCCACGCTGGATGTCATCGATGCCGAGGGGCATCTCCCACACATGACCGCCCCCGATGAAGTCGTCCGCATCCTCGAGCGCCGCCTGGCGGCCTGCGCTGCATGAGCACTACCGACAGCGACGCCCTCGCCGGCCTGTGCCACTTCGCCCAGCTCGCTTCCGGTGCGGACCTGGTCATGGCGGTGGAGATCGAAGCCAATGGCTGGGCGGGTTGGGCCGCTTCATTCCCGGCCATGCCTTTTTCCGGATTCAGCCTGGCCCGTAGCGGCATCTTGGAGCACAGCTGGTCGGGGGAACCCGTGGCTGCCGCCGGATTCCGCTTGCCCACGGCCCTGCTGCATGGATTGAACGGTCCACCGGCGCGGCTGCTGTTCGTGCCCGCGCCATCCCTCGGCGCACCGCTGAGCGGCCTGCTGGTGCTGTGGAAGGGCGAGCCGTCCGCCGCGCCGTTGACCCCACAGGTTCCGCTGCTGGCCACGAGCGTGGCCCGGCTGCTGTCTGCCCGGCGCGAAAAGCTGCGCGAAGTGACGGTGCAGAACCAGTTCATCGACCTGGTCGAAAGCGTGCCCGCCGGGATCGTGCTGATGGAAGGCGACGGAGTGAGCGCGGTGATCAACGAGCGTGCCGCCGACCTGCTGGGCTGCCCGCCTGGTAACCACCGCGCGCGCGACCTTGCCGAACCCATGCGTACCCTACGGCAGCGGTGCGACAACCACGCCGAGCTTGAGCAGGCGTACGGCGCGCAGGTGGGCAATGTCAGTTTCGCTTCCACCTTGAACTGGGCGCTGGGCGAACGCACGATCGAGGTGGATACCCATCCCGTTCGCGGGAACGGCGAGTATGGCCGAATATGGTTGTTCACCGACGTGACCGCCGAACTGCTGATGGCCGCCGAGCTGCGCCGCCTGGCCGCCTCCGACCCGTTGACCGGCATTCCCAACCGACGCCACTTCGAAGAGCGCTCCGCGCAGATCATCGCCGCGCGCGAAGCCACCGGCCATTCGGTGGCGGTGCTGATGGTCGACGTCGACCATTTCAAGAAGATCAACGACAGCCATGGTCATCCTGCGGGCGATGAAGTGCTGAAGGTGGTAGCCAAGCGCTGCCGTGAGGCGCTGCGCGAGCGCGACCTGTTCGCGCGCTTTGGCGGCGAGGAGTTTGTCGCGCTGCTGGCGGCGCCTGCCGTCGAGGACGCGCCGGCGGTGGCCGAACGGATGCGCCAGGCCGTGGCCGCCACGCCGATTGATGTTGGCGACGCGCGCATCAATGTGACGGTGAGCATCGGCGCCGCGCTGGGTGAGGCGCTGCCGGGAAGTGACCAGCCGCTGCTGGCCGAATTGATCGCGCGCGCGGATGAGGCGCTTTACCGGGCCAAGGCGGGCGGTCGCAACCGAATCAGCATGGCGGTGGAGTAAGTGGCGCAGCCGATCTCCCGCACCACAGGCAGCCAATCATTCGCTCCACCGCAGATTTGAGTCGATTGATGGCGGACTCAACCGGCCGCCGTTTGCTCAGCATCTGCTTGCGCGGGTTCGGGATTACGCTTCGGTCGCACATCCTGAACAATCCTGCCCTGCTCCATGACCAGGATCCGATCCGCACTATTGATGGTCTCGGGTCGATGCGCGACGATGACCCGGGTCAGGCTCATTTTCTGGATGGCCTCATTCACCATTCGCTCCTTCATGACATCCAGATGGCTCGTAGCCTCGTCCAGGAAGAGTATCTTCGGGTTTCGATACAGCGCTCGCGCGAGAATCAGGCGCTGCTTCTGCCCGCCAGACATCGAGTTGCCCATGTCACCGATCAGGCCGTGATAGCCCATCGGCATCTGCGCGATGTCTTGGTGGATTGCCGCCATCGTCGCTGCTTGTTCGACGCGCTCCTGATCGAACATGTTGTCAAAACAGCTGATGTTCTCGGCGATGCTGCCTGCGAACAGCTGGTCGTCCTGCATGACTGCGCCGACGATCGAGCGTATGTTGCGTGGGCCAGCCTTCTGGATGTCCACGCCACCAATGCTGACGGTTCCTTCCGTCGGCTTCAGCAGGCCCAGAATAATCTTCATCAGCGTTGACTTGCCGCACCCGGACGCACCGATGATGGCTACGGCGTCCCCCTGTTCGATCCGGAACGAACAGTTGCGGATGATCCAAGGCTCGCCTTCGGCATAGCGGAACGAGACATCGGACAACTCGATATACGTCTCGGTTGGCGCCGCCACCTCAGGCACATCAAGCGCCTCGTCCGGCTCGGACAGAACGATATCCGCCAAGCGCTCGCCATGCAGTTTCAACATTCGGAACTCCACGGCCTTGTCGATAAGCGCAGCCGCACGGGTGGCAAACTGATCCTTGTAGGCCAGGTAGGCGACAAGCATGCCGACGGAGAACACGCTGTTCATCGCAAGCGTCGCACCGATCCAGATCACAGCCACGCGCTCAATACCGAATACCAGCTGGCTTGAACTGCTGAACCCCAGAGTCAACTTGGCCAGGCGAACTTCCTCGTTGACGGTCTCCACCATCAAGTTCTGGTAGGTGGACTGACGGGAGGCCTCCTGCCCGGCGATTTTGATGCTCTGCACACCCCGAATGGACTCCAACAGATGGGACTGCTGCTTGGCGCCTGAAACAAGGTGCCGTTCAGTACGGGTCTTGACAGGCCGATAAGCCAGCGCGCGTATTGCGGTATAAACCACGACGGCCAACAGCGTGACCAGCGCCAGCTTCCAGCTGTACAGCAGCATGACACCAAACGTCACCAGCGCCATCAGTCCATCGATCAGCGCCTCGACAAAGCTGGTTGTCATCGTTTTCTGTATCGACTGCACAGACGAGATCCGGGACGTGATGTCGCCCAGATGCCTCTTTTCAAAGAAGTCCAAAGGCAGGCGCAGCAGGTGAGCGATGACGTTTCCCATCCATGCGAGTCCCAGCCGGGAGGACATATAGATGACGGCCCATCCGCGCAGCAGGCCGATGGCCACCTGCAGCAGCATGGCCAGGCCGAAGCTCACACCTAGTACGGTGAGAAGATTGCGGTCCGCCGAGACCAGCGCTTGGTCCACCACCCACTGGGTATAAAATGGCGCCAGGACGACGAACACCTGCAACGCGAGGGACAGCAGCAACACCATGCCCAGCGCTGACCACAGGCCACTGATGCGCCCGGTCAGCTGCCTGGCGGTGATCGACGCGGCATTCTCTTCGCGGTTGAACGCAGCAGTCGGGCTGAACTCGAGCGCCACGCCCGTGAAGTGGTTGGACACCTCCGATCGTGACAACACACGCTCACCGATCGCAGGATCCAGGATGGTGACCTTGGAACGGGTTACTTTTGCCAGGACGACGTAGTGATTGAGATCCCAATGCAGGATACAGGGGAGCCTGAGATCATCCAGGTGCTCCATATCCAGGCGAAGTGGACGTGACGACATCCCGAGCTGCTGTGCGATATGGATGAGATGGCTGAGCTTCGCGCCCTTCAGCGACAGCGGAAAGCGACGGCGAAGGCCTGTCAGGCCAATTCTGTTGCCGTGATGCCCGGCGATCATCGCAAGCGAGGCCAACCCACATTCAGCCGCCTCGGATTGCAGTACCGTGTTCATAGGTGCGATAGACATCCATAACAGTGGCTGGTCAATGCAGCCGATGCAGATCATTGCCGCGACGCGTCCCCGCACGTATCGGGTCGAGCATGGATCGTCGGCCGGTTCTTCAGCGACGTACCTGCGTCAATCCGTGTCGGCTGACCCGTTGCGCGATCGCTTCTGCCACGAATCGGCCACCCTGGCGACCACCAGTACGATGCCGGCGATGCAGGCAACCGGGAGGAATTTCTTGTCGGCCGTTGCGGCGAAGACCGCCAGCGCACACAGACCGATGGCGAATGTACTGCTGTTGATACCGTGCATCTTCATGAAAACCACCCCTTCTATGTAAATCTGACAATCCGCGATTGCTGGCATTGCGGCAGCCTGTGGCGCCCTCACAAGGGGCGGCCATCGCCGCCCCTTGTGCGCCCGATCAGTTCAGATTCAGGAAGTGGCCGACGATGGCGCCATGCAGGCCACCGCTGACTGCACCAGCGAAGGCACCGACCGGGCCGCCGACGAAGAAGCCGATGGACGCACCGGCCACGACGCCTGCTGCGAAGCCGTTGGAAGCACCTTCGCCAGCGCCGTCGACGTTGGTGATTTCTGCAGAGTTGAGTTCACGCATGTTCGTATCCTTTGAGTTTTCGTTATTGGTTGGAAAGACAATCAGATCAGGTAGAGGGCCAGGCCGATGCCGCCGCCGATCAGCGCACCAGCAGCTGCGCCCGCCGGACCGCCAACAAGGCTACCGGCGAAGCCGCCGGCGCCAGCGCCGGTCAGGAACGCGGTGGTAGCGCCTTCGCCATCAACTTCGAAGGTCTCTTCAATCGTAAGTTCGCGCATTGCATTTCCTTGATATAACCGCACACCATCCGTGTGCATCATGCTGGACATTTTCCAGCGACCAGCTGTCTCGCCCGCTGCTGCAGTCAGCGGCCGAAAACAGTTCCCTTGACTGAGTAGATCGGCTCAAGCACCCACTCAAAAAATGATCGTGACTCACCAAGAATGTCGGCATCCACCAGCATTCCAGGCTTCAGTTGTTCAGGCCTTCCGTAAGCGTCGACGACCTGTCGATTGAGCGCCACGGTGACGCGATACATCGGCTCGCTCACGGTGTCCGCCTGGCCGGATGCCAGCGTGCTGCGACTGATCCGCGCCACATGGCCCTCGTGATGGCCGAATTTCTGGTAGGGGTACGCCTGGTAACGCAACAGCACCTTGTCGTCAGGCTCGATGAAGCCGATCGCTCTGCTCGGAATCAGCAACTCGGCTTCAAGTACGCCATCGCCGGGCAGCACGCTCATGATGGACTGACCGCTCTGCACTGCCTGCCCCGGCTTGATCTGCTGCGCCGAGACAATACCGGATGAAGGAGCAATGATCGCCAATTCACCGCGCGCCGCATTCTCCACGCGCTCCTGCTCAAGCATCGCCAGATCCTTCTGAAAGTTTGCGTAGACGGCCTGACCCTCGGTCGGCAGCTCATTGAGCGCCTGGTTGATCTGGTCGATCAACCTGCGCGTGGAGATCGCCTGCCGCTGCAGCGCCTGCATCTCACCCTTCTGCGTGAGGACCGCTGACTCCTGCTGCTTGATCTGCAGAATGCTGACATAACGATCGTCCTCAAGAAGCTGCAGGCGATCAAGCGTTTCCTGAGCGATCCGGATCTGATCCCTGCGCGTCAGGATCTACACCTCGATCTGTTGCAGCTCACCCCGCGCATTGGCAAGCTGTCCAGACAGACCCGTACGCTGGGCCATGAACTGCCGCTTCCGCGCGTCCTGTGCTGCTTCCAGGCCAGCGGCACGACGTCCCAAGCGTGATTCAAGCGCGGCAGCGGTATCACCATCGGCAGTTGTCGCACGTGGAACCGTCAGCACAGCAAGCACTTGGCCAGCCTCTACACGCTCGCCTTCGGCAACGTTGATCTTGGACATGAAGCCAGCGGAGGGAGCTGCCACAACTGCCAGTCCGTTGACTGGAACAAGCTGTCCTCCGACATGCGAACGGCGCGTGTACGTGCCGAACGTAAGCAAAAGCACCACGGCAAGCGCGATGACGGCGGCACTGATTGCCAGTACCCAGAACCTGATGGGCTGGACGATGGAGATAGACCCCAGCCAACCGACACGCTTTGCTTCCAACACTTCCCTGCGAAAGAGCTCCGCCGACATCGCTCACCGACACTTCCTGTGTGTGAGATGAATTTATATCCGAACGCGAGCATTGCATCAAGATCAGAAAGAGATTTTTTTTGTTTGCTAAGTCTGGCGAACTACCGTGCATTTTTCGCATGCCAGGGCAGTTCCGCACTCATTGGCGTGGAACGCAGCTACCCGCGACATGTCCAGCCGTAGTCTGCGTTGAACAGCCCCGAACAGGTCGGAAATCAGCGCGCCCACCAGCTCAGCCGATCGCAGCTTCTTGTCGTACTCCTGTCAGGGCCGCTGTACTGCCTGCTGGGCGTGGGACGTCCAGCTCAACCCAATGCCGCCAACTAAAACGCACCTGCGGGCACAGTGCCCCCGGCGGCGTTCAAATGTGCAGATCGGCTCCATGCCCACCCTGATTGTCATTTGTGGGTATTCGGCCCTGCCGGTCAACTTCGAGCCTGCGAACGCATCCCCGTTGGCAGGTCATTTTCGTCGTCCGACTTGCACCGTGCCTCAAGGCAGCCATGGCAGGGCTCTTTACCCCGACAGACCATCGCAAGCGTTCATCGCGAGGTCAAATTGCCGGCGTCCGCCGGCATCGCTTCAGCCACGAACAAAAAGCCCCGACCAAGGCCGGGGCTTTTTGCTGAACTGGTGCCGGAAATAGGAATCGAACCTACGACCTACGCATTACGAATGCGCCGCTCTACCAACTGAGCTATTCCGGCTGAGCAGGCAATTCTAAGGGGAGCGGGTCAGGCGGTCAATTGCGGGACCCCCTCCTCCCGGAAGGCCGGCCCTGCCTGGCATCCGGGGCACCGGGCGTTGACGCCCCCGGCCCTACAGTGGGCCCGTTGCCCTCTGGAGAGCCCCATGCGCCCCTGCACCCGTCTGGCCGGCCTGCTGCTTGCTTCCCTGCTGTGTACTTCCCCGGCGATCGCCGAGTCCCCCACTCCCGCGCCGCCGGACCAGCAATGGCAGCCTCTGTTCCAGCAGGTCCAGGGCGCGCACCTGTTCAAAGACCAGAAGACCTTCGCGGACGCTGTTCCCATGGCAGATCCCGGCGGGATCCTTGCCGCGTGGGAGGCCGAAAAGGGGCATCCGGGCTACTCGCTGGACGCGTTCGTCGCCAAGAACTTCGCGGCGCCCGTGGAAGGCGCGGCCTACGTGCCACCCGCCGGGGAAACCCTGCGCGCCCACATCGAAGGCCTGTGGCCGGTGCTGACCCGCACCACGCACACGGTAGACCCGCGCGGCTCGCTGTTGCCCCTGCCCCACCCTTACGTGGTCCCCGGCGGGCGTTTCCGCGAGGTGTACTACTGGGACAGCTACTTCACCCTGCTCGGCCTGGCGTCCAGTGGCCGGTGGCAGCAGGTGCGCGACATGGTGGACAACTTCGCGTGGCAGCTGGACCAGTACGGGCATATTCCCAACGGCAACCGCAGCTATTACCTGAGCCGGTCGCAGCCGCCGTTCTTCAGTTTGATGGTGGATCTGCTGGCTACGCATGAGGGGGATGACGCGTATCGCCGGTATCTGCCGCAACTGCGCACCGAGCATGCGTTCTGGATGCGTGGGGCGGAGGGTTTGGCGCCCGGCGCGGCCAGTGAGCGTGTGGTGCGGATGAATGATGGGAGCGTGCTCAACCGCTACTGGGATGCGCGGGCGGTGCCGCGTACCGAGTCGTGGACGGATGATCTGGCGACGGCGGCCACGGTGCCGGATCGCGCGCCTTCGCAGGTGTATCGCGATCTGCGGGCCGGGGCGGAATCGGGGTGGGATTTCAGTTCGCGGTGGCTGGTGCATCCGGCGGAGCTGGGCAGCATTCATACCACCGAGATCGTGCCGGTGGATCTGAACAGTCTGCTGTTCCATCTGGAGACGACGATTGCGCGGGCGAGTCGTGCGGCGGGGGAACGCACTTCAGCGCGCGAATTCCAGAAACAGGCGAAACAGCGGCAGCAGGCGATCAACGCGCTGCTGTGGGATGAGCGGCAGGGGTGGTATGCGGATCGGGATCTGGAGCGTGGTACGCCCCGCCCTGCCCTGACTGCCGCGGCGTTGTTCCCGTTGTGGCTGCAGGTGGCCAGCCCGGTGCAGGCGAAGCGGACCGCGCAGGCGGTGGAGGCGCAGCTGGTGCGCGAGGGCGGGTTGTTGACCACCACCGAAAACACCGGGCAGCAGTGGGATGCGCCGAATGGGTGGGCGCCGTTGCAGTGGGTGGCGGTGGACGGATTGCAGCGGTATCGGCAGGAGGCGCTGGCGCGGCAGATTGGCGTGCGGTTCCTGCGAACGGTGCAGACGGTGTATGACCGTGAGGGGAAGCTGGTGGAGAAGTATGTGGTGGATGGGTCGGCGGGTGGTGGTGGTGGTGGGGAGTACCCGTTGCAGGATGGGTTTGGGTGGAGCAATGGGGTGGCGGTGGCGTTGTTGGATCGGTTGTGTGATGACGGGAAGCGGTGTGAGTCGGCGGGGGATGTTGGGGAGTGAGCAGGGGCAAGAGCGCGTGCCCAGCTGGGGTCATGCGTTAAAGAGGTCGCGGAGTTGGTCGGCGGTCGTTTGGGAACCGACCCTACCAGGGTCACGGCAGCATGGGTAAAGTCGCCACCACGGCCGCGTCAGGCAGGCAATGATGCCAGTCGTCCAACCCCGGTCAAGCCAACAGGTGCGTGCGAGCCGTTATCGGACCGAGCGGGCTATGCAGTATTGCGCTGCGTAGTAGGTGCTTAGTACGCACAGGGTTGCGGCTGGGAGGCCGCCGCCGAAGCGGTCCCAGGCTAGTACGGAGTCGCTGATGACGAACAGGACGGCGCCGATGGCAGCCCAGCGGGCGCTTGTGGGTGCCGATGGTGTTGCCGCGTTCTTCGTCCATGCGCGCGCCAGGGCGAGTGTGGCCATCAGCGCGAGCACTACTACGTAAACCACTACCGGGATGCGCAGGTCGTTGGGAAGCAGCGGCCATAGGCCGGCCAGGTTGATGCCGGCGAATACGGCCAGCAATGCGGCTGCGAACAGCATGCCCCGCCCTGCCCTGAAGCCTTCGCGGAAGGCGACGATGTAGCAGACGTGCGCAAACAGGAAGGCGATCAGGCCGGGCACGAAGGCGTCGAAGGGCAGCATCAGTGCGATGTCGCCGATGCAGGAAAACGCCATGCCGAGCAGGATCGCGCGGGCGTAGGTGCGGTGGGCGGAGGGTGTGTCGGTTGCCGGCCAGAGGCCGGTATTACGCAGGACCATCGCCGCTATCAGCAGCGTGGTTAGCGGCTTGGCGATCCAGTGCAGCCAGCGGCCGTCGCCGTCGAGCGACGCACCGATGATGGCGGCTACCGCTGCCAGCAGAATCGGCACGTCGCGGCGCGGGTTCATCGCGCTTTCCAGAGCTCGGCCAGGCGGTCGGGCTTGCCGGCGATGCGCTGCAGCGTGGGGTACTGCAGGCCGCCGTGGTAGTCGAGCTTGATGGTGTCGATGCGGTCGAAGTTTCGCACCAGCAGGGTGAGCGGTGCCTTGTCGGTTTTGGCGGCGGCGACGGCGTCCTTCAGGTCCTCGCCTTTGAACACGCGGCCGTTGAGCGCCAGCACGCTCATGCCCGGGGCCAGGCCGGCGTTGAAGGCGGGGCTGTCCCACAGCACGTCGGTAACGGCGCCCGCTTCGGTGACCGCCAGGCCCAGCGAGTACAGCAGGTTGGTGTTCTTGGCGCGGGTTTCCTGCGCCTTGAAGGCGTCGTTCGGGGTGTCGGTGTAGACCAGCTTCCAGCCGGCGGCTTCCAGGCCGCCGATGAGCGGGCCGTGGCCGTCCAGGCGCTCGCGCAGGAAGCTGGCCCAGTCGAACGGGGCGATGCCGTTCAAGGTGCTGACGACGTCATCGAAGGTGTACGGATTCACGTTCCAGTCGCCGTCGTGCATGCCGAAGAAGGCCTTGGCGAAGTCATCCAGGCTGCGCTTGTTGCCGGTCAGCGCACGCAGCTTGCCCTCCACCTCCAGCCACACCATCTGCCCGCCAGAGTAGTAGTCCTCGCTCATCTGGTAGTTGCGGTAGGCCAGCGCGCGGCGCTGGGCGATGGTGGGGTCGTTGGTGGTGTCCTGCAGGTTGCGCCAGGCCAGGCCGGGGCGACCGCGGTCGTAGGTGGCGGCGACATTGGCCAGCATGTCGCGGGTCTGGTCGTTGCTCCACAGGCCCGAGCGCGCGGCCAACACGTGGCCCCAGAACTGGGTCTGCCCTTCGTACAGCCACAGCAGGCTGTCGCCCATGGGCACGTTGAAGTTGGCGGTGGTCAGGTCGGCGCCACGACGGTACTTGCCGTTCCAGGAATGGTTGAACTCGTGCGGCAGCAGGTCGCGGCCGAGCCAGGTCTTGTCCCAGTCAGTGAAATAGCCGGTGTCGCCGCTGTTTTCACTCGAGCGCTGGTGTTCCAGGCCGATGCCGCCAAGTTTGCTGGTGAGGGCGAGCAGGAAGTCGTAGTGGTCGAAGTGGCGGGCCCCGTAGAGCTTGTAGATCTGCTGCACCAGGGCGCGGTGCGCCTGCAGCTGTTCGGGCTTGGCCACCAGCGACTTGGCGTCGTCGGCGAACACGTTCAGGCGCACGGGCACCTTGGCGCCGGGGTCGAGGTCGAACTGCTGGTAGTAGCGGCCGGCGAACAGCGGCGAGTCGACCAGGTGGTCGTAGCTGATCGGCTTGAACACCACGGTGTCGCCGTCGCGGCGTTCGGTGTCCAGCGCGGTGGCGTAGGACCAGCCCGGCGGCAGGGTGACGCTGGCCTGGGCTTGGATGTTGCGGGTGATCACGCCGGCCGGGTACAGCGAGTTGGCATTCCACTGCAGGTTGAGCATTTCCGGGGTCATCACCACGCGGCCCTGCCCTGCGCCCTGCGAGGAGAGGAAGTTGAAGTTGGCGACGACTTCACTGGCGCCCTGCGGCACGTCCACGGTGAAGGCGTAGACGTTGTACGGGTCGCGCTTCCACGCCAGCGGTTTGCCGTTGGCGGTGACCACCAGGCCGGCGAGTTTGTCGATGGGGCCGCTGGGCGAATGCGCGCCGGGCAGCCACTGCGGGTACAGCAGGGTCAGCGGGCCGGGCTTGGCGGGAACGGTGGCCTTGACCTTGAAGATGCGGCGGCCGATGTCGCGTGCGTCGACGTCGATGCGCAGCGTGCCCGGGAAGGCGACGTCCTGCGGCGGGGGTGTCTGCGCGTGCACGCCGGTGGTGGTGGCGGCAAGAAGCACGGATAGGACGGCGGCACGCAGTTTCATCGAAGACGGTTCCGGCATACGAAAGGATCGATGCTAGACCTGCGGGGAGGTGCAGCCCCATGGCCAAAGGTCATGTCTTCGGTGCGAAAGAGCGTACCGACCAACGGTCGGTACCTACCGGGCGATTTCCGCCACGAACGGCAAAGCCACGCACCGGTAGGTAGGTGACGACCGTTGGTCGTCACGCAGGCAGATGACGACGTTGGCCGTCATCGCAGGTAGGTGACGACCGTTGGTCGTCACACCGATCAGGAAATGAGGCGCAGCCTCAATTCCTTCGGCAACGCGAACACCATCGATTCGGGCTCGCCTTCCAGCTCGCCTACGTTCCCCGCGCCCAGTTCCTTCAGGCGCGCAATCACGCCGTCCACCAGCACCTGCGGTGCGGACGCACCTGCGGTGAGGCCGATGTGCTTCTTGCCCAGCACCCACGCCGGGTCGATCTCGTCGGCGCCGTCGATCAGGTAGCTTTCCACGCCATCACGGCGCGCCAGTTCGCTCAGGCGGTTGGAATTGGAGCTGTTCGGCGAGCCCACCACCAGCACCAGGTCGCAACGCTTGGCCAGGTCGCGCACGGCGTCCTGGCGGTTCTGGGTGGCGTAGCAGATGTCGTCGTTCTTCGGGCCCTGCATCGCCGGGAAACGCGCGCGGAGTGCGTCGATGATGCCGCGGGTGTCGTCCACCGACAGCGTGGTCTGGGTGGTGTAGGCGAAGTTCTCCGGCTGGTTCAGTACCAGCGTGGCGACCTGCTCGACATCTTCCACCAGGTAGATGCTGCCGCTGCCGGCTTCCTGCTTCCACTGGCCCATGGTGCCCTCCACTTCCGGGTGACCGGCGTGGCCGATCAGCACCACGTCGCGCCCGGCACGGCAGTGGCGCGCCACTTCGAAGTGGACCTTGGTCACCAGCGGGCAGGTGGCGTCGAACACCTTCAGGCCACGACGGTTGGCTTCCTGGCGCACGGCCTGGGAAACGCCATGCGCGCTGAAGATCACCGTGTTGCCATCCGGCACTTCATCGAGTTCCTCGACGAAGATCGCGCCGCGCTGCTTGAGGTCGTCCACCACGAAGCGGTTGTGCACCACTTCATGGCGCACGTAGATGGGCGCGCCCAGCGTTTCGATCGCGCGCTTGACGATCTCGATCGCACGATCGACACCGGCACAGAATCCACGCGGGTTGGCGAGCAGCACATCCATCAGACAGGTCTCCCGGCAGCGGCCGGCGGTGGGTTACGGGTTGGCATTATCCGCCTTTTTGGCGGCCTTGCCGTCGAGCAGGCCGAACACGGCGATGCCGATGGCACCGACCACGATCGCGGCGTCGGCGATGTTGAACGCGGGCCAGTAGTGCTCACCCACGTACCACTGGATGAAATCGACCACGTGGCCGTGCACCTGGCGGTCGATCACGTTGCCGATCGCGCCGCCGATGACCAGCGCGTACGGCACCGCGCTGCGCCAGTGCGCGCGCGGGGTGCGCGAGAGCCAGAACGCCATCAGGCCGCTGATGCCCACCGCCAGCGCGGTGAAGAACCACAGCTGCCAGCCGCCGGCGTCGCTCAGGAAACTGAACGCAGCGCCGGTGTTGTAGGTGCGGTACCAGTTCCAGAAACCGTCGATGACCGGCACCGGCTGGAACTCGGGCAGGCTGGACAGCACCCAGGCCTTGCTCCACTGGTCGAGGATGATGATGGCGGCCGACAGCACCAGCCACACCAGCGCGCTCGGGCGCGGACGCGGGGCGGCCATCAGAACCACTTCCTGTCTTCGCCGGCACCGTCGACGTTGCTTGCGCAACGACCGCACAGTTCCGGATGGGCGGCCACCGTGCCGATGTCGGCGCGGTAGTGCCAGCAGCGCACGCATTTCTGCTTGCTGGTCGGCTGGGCGCTGACGAACACCTCGTCGGTGGTCGCCGGGCGCACGCTCACGTCGCCACTGATGAACAGGAAGCGCAGCTCATCGGCCAGCGGCTGCCAGCGCACTGCGGTGTCTTCGCTGGCGGCGACGGTGATCTCAGCTTCCAGCGCGGCACCGATGGCGCCGTTGGCGCGCATCGGCTCCAGCACCTTGGCCACCTGCTCGCGCAGGGCCAGCAGCTGGTCGAAGTCGGCCGCGTTCAACGGGGCGTCGGCCGGCAGCGGGGCCAGGCCTTCGTACCAGGTGGCGAACAGCACGTTGTCCTTGCGCGCGCCCGGCAGGTAGCCCCACAGCTCGTCGGCGGTGAAGGTCAGAATCGGGGCCACCCAGCGGGTGAACGCTTCGGCGATGTGGTACATCGCGGTCTGCGCCGAACGGCGGCCACGCGAGTCGGTCGGCATGGTGTACAGCCGGTCCTTGGTCACGTCCAGGTACAGCGAGCCCAGGTCGACGCTGCAGAAGTTCAGCAGCAGCTGCACGATCTCGGCCATGTTGTAGCCGGTGTAGGCAGCCTTGATCTTCTCCTGCACTTCCCAGGCGCGATGCACGATCCAGCGGTCCAGCGCGACCATGTCGGCCGGCGCCACCAGGTGGCGGGCCGGATCGAAACCGTCCAGGTTGCCGAGCAGGAAGCGCGCGGTGTTGCGCAGGCGGCGGTAGGCGTCGGCGTTGCGCTTGAGGATTTCCTGCGACAGCGACATTTCATTGCTGTAGTCGGCCGAGGCGATCCACAGGCGCAGGATGTCCGCGCCCAGGGTCTTCATGATGTCCTGCGGCTCGATGCCGTTGCCCAGCGACTTGGACATCTTGCGGCCGTTCTCGTCCACGGTGAAGCCGTGGGTGAGGCACTGCTTGTAGGGCGCATGCTTGTCGATGGCCACACCGGTGAGCAGCGAGGACTGGAACCAGCCGCGATGCTGATCCGAGCCTTCCAGGTACAGGTCGGCCGGCTTGCCGAAGCCACGCTCCAGCAGCACGCCTTCGTGGGTGACGCCCGAGTCGAACCAGACATCGAGGATGTCGGTGACTTTCTCGTAGTGCGCGGCGTCATCGCCGAGCAGTTCGGCGGCGTCCAGCGCATACCAGACGTCGATGCCGCCCTGCTGCACGCGGTCGGCCACCTGCAGCATCAGCTCGACGGTGCGCGGATGCGGCTCGCCGGTTTCGCGATGGGTGAACAGTGCGATCGGCACGCCCCAGGTGCGCTGGCGGCTAATGCACCAGTCCGGGCGCCCGTCGACCATGCTGCCGATGCGCGCTTTGCCCCAGCTCGGGAACCAGCCGACGTTGTCGATGGCGGCCATCGCGTCGTTGCGCAGGTTGGCCTTTTCCATCGAGATGAACCACTGCGGGGTGGCGCGGAACACCACCGGGGTCTTGTGCCGCCAGCAGTGCGGGTAGCTGTGCACGATCTCCACGAACGCCAGCAGTGCGCCGGAGTCGCGCAGCACGTACACGATCATCGGCTGCGCCTTCCACAGGTGCACGCCGGCCAGCACCACCTCGCCCGCCGGCGGGGTGGACGGCAGGTACACGCCACGGCCGTCGACGGGGTTGATCTGCGCGGCGGTGTAGGTGTCCATCAGCCCGTACTGCTGGCTGACCACGAAGTCTTCCTGGCCATGGCCGGGGGCGGTGTGCACCGCACCGGTACCGTCCTCATCGGACACATGCGCGCCGTTGAGCAGCGGGATGTCGCGCTGCGGGTAGAACGGGTGGGCCAGCAGCAGGTTTTCCAGCGCGGCACCGGCGGCATGGCCGTGGGCCAGCACCTCGTCCACGCCGTACCGGCGCAGCGCGCGCTCGGCCAGGCTGGCCGCGATCACCAGCCAGCGACGCTTGCCGTTGTGGGCCGGGCCTTCGACCAGCGCGTACTGGATGTCCGCGCCCAGCGACACCGCCAGCGACGCCGGCAGGGTCCACGGCGTGGTGGTCCAGATCGGCACGGCGACCTCGACATCGGCCGGCAGGGTCACGCCGAAGCGCGCGGCCAGCTGTGCGCTGTCGCGTGCGACGTAGGCCACGTCGATGGCCGGCGAGGTCTTGTCCTGGTACTCGATTTCCGCTTCGGCCAGCGCCGAGCCGCAGTCGAAGCACCAGTGCACCGGCTTGGCGCCGCGCACGATGTGGCCGTTGGCGAAGATCTTCGACAGCGCACGGATTTCATTGGCTTCAAAATCGAAGCTCAGGGTCTTGTACGGGTTGTCCCAATCGCCGACCACGCCCAGGCGCTTGAAGTCGCGGCGCTGCAGCTCGATCTGCTCTTCGGCGTATTCGCGGCACTTCTGCCGGAACTCGACGGCATCGAGCTTGACGCCGACCTTGCCCCACTTCTTTTCGACCGCGATTTCGATCGGCAGGCCGTGGCAATCCCAGCCCGGCACGTAGGGCGCATCGAAGCCGGCCAGGTAGCGCGACTTGACGATGATGTCCTTGAGGATCTTGTTGACCGCATGGCCCAGGTGGATCTGGCCATTGGCATACGGCGGGCCGTCGTGCAGCACGAACAGCGGGCGACCCTGCGCGTTTTCGCGCAGGCGGGCGTACAGGCCCTCGTCCTCCCAGCGCGACAGAATGCCCGGCTCGCGCTTGGGCAGGTCGCCGCGCATCGGGAATTCGGTGGCCGGCAGATGAAGGGTGGCTTTGTAGTCCTGGCTCACGCAGTGGCTCGCAATCTGTGTTCGGAAAGGATGTGACGGGCCTGATCGGCGTCACGGTGCATCTGGTCGGTCAGTGCCGCCAGGTCTTGGAACTTTTCTTCGTTGCGCAGCTTGGCCACGAACTCGACTTCGATGTGCCGACCGTACAGGTCGCCCTGGAAATCGAACAGGTGCGCTTCCAGCAGCGGCTCTACGCCGTCCACGGTGGGCCGGGTGCCGAAGCTGGACACCGACGGCCACGGCTGGTCGAACACGCCGTGCACCCAGGTGGCGTAGATGCCCGCCAGCGCCGGCGTTTTCGGAAAGCGCAGGTTGGCGGTCGGGAAGCCCAGGGTGCGGCCGAGCTGGCGCCCGCGCACGACCCGCCCGCTGATCGCATAGGGGCGACCGAGCAGGTCGGCGGCGCGGGTGAAGTCGCCGTCGCGCAGCAGTTGGCGGATGCGGGTGGCGGAAATGCGTTCGCCGTGCAGGTCCACCGCTTCGATTTCGCCGGCGCTGAAGCCCAGCGGTCCGCCCATCGCCTGCAGCAGGGCCAGGTCGCCGCGACGGCGGTTGCCGAAGCAGAATTCCGGACCGATCCACACTTCGCGGGCGCCCAGGCGCTGGGCCAGCAGCTGTTCGACGAAGGCTTCGGCGGGCATGGCCGCCATGCGCGCGTCGAAGCGCAGCAGGCCGATGGCGTCCACGCCGAAACCCTGCAGGATCGCCACCTTGTCGCGGGCCAGGGTCAGCCGCGGCGGCGGCTCGCCCTGGGCGAAGTACTCGCGCGGCAGCGGTTCGAAGGCGACCGCCACGGCCGGCACGCCGAGCGCGCGGGCACGCGCCACCGCATGCCGCACCAGCGCACGATGGCCCAGGTGCAGGCCGTCGAATGCGCCGATGCAGACCACGCTTCCGTGCGGGAACAGAGGCCCGCCTTCGATGGATCGGAACAAGGTGCTCATCTGATGGAGATCCGGCCCATTCGGGCCAATGTGTTGCAATGCATGACCCTCAAGTATAGCCGGGCGTTGAAGGGAAGCAGCCACGCAGGGCGTGGCTCTACAGGTGGTGGCGATGTGGTCGTGGATCAATGCTCGCGCAGGTGGCGCGGGCGGAATCCCATGGCGACCAGGGCGATCAGGTAGGTCAGGCCGCCGCCGCCGACCAGCAGGGTCAGGTTGCCGATGCGGTGCCATTTGTCCATGTCGGTGAAGTCGGTCATCAGCTGCAGCAGGCCCAGCAGCACCGCCACCATCGCCGCGCAGGCCAGGCCCAGGCGGGTCACGTAGCCGGCCCAGCCGGGCTTGGGCTGGTAGACGTCGGTCTTGCCCAGCCAGTACCAGAGCAGGCCGAGGTTCAGGTAGCTGGACAGCGCGCTGGCGATGCCCAGCGCCAGGTGCAGGCCCGGCTGCTTGCCCAGGGCCACCCACACGCCCTGCGCCTTCAGCGCCTCGGGCACCATCAGGTGGTAGAGCACGGCCAGCAGGATGAAGTTGAAGACCATGTTGGCCACCAGCGCGACCAGGCCGGCACGTACCGGGGTGCGGGTGTCCTGGCGGGCGTAGAACGCCGGCAGCACCACCTTCAGCAGGGCGAAGGCCGGCAGCGCGAGGCTTAGGCCATACACCGACAGCGCGGTCATGCGGGTGTCGAACGCGGTGAACTGGCCGTGCTGGAACAGGGTGGCGATCAGCGGCTCGGCGCACAGCAACAGGCCGAGCATGGCCGGCACGGCGATCAGCAGCGTGGTGCGCAGGCCCCAGTCCAGCGCGCTGGAGAAGCCGGCCTTGTCGGTACTCACATGATGGCGGGCCAGCGCGGGCAGGATCACCGTGCCCAGTGCTACCCCGAACACGCCCAGCGGCAGTTCCAGGAAACGGTCGGCCAGCGACAGCCACGACTGCGAGCCATCGGTCAGCTTGGCCGCGATCACCGTATCCAGCAGCAGGTTGATCTGCGCCACCGAGGAGCCGAACAGGGTCGGCACCATCAGGGTCAGCACCTTCCGCACGCCCGGATGGCGCCAGCCCCAGCGCGGCAGGGTCAACAGGTTGATGCCGTGCAGCGAGGGCAGCTGGAACAGCAGCTGCAGCACGCCGGCGGCCAGCACCGCCCAGCCCAGCGCCAGGATCTGCTTTTCCGGAGTGCCGCCCAGCCGAGGTGCCAGCCACAGCGCGCCGGCGATCATGCACAGGTTGAGGATGACCGGGGTCAGCGCGGGCATCGCAAAGCGCTGGAAACTGTTCAGCGCGCCACCGGCCAGCGCGGTCAGCGAAACGAACAGCAGGAACGGGAAGGTCAGCCGGAACAGGTCCACCAGCAGGCCGTGCTTGGCCGGGTCGGTCTCTACCCCGCTTGAGAACAGGGTGGCCAGCTGCGGCGCGAAGATCAACGCCAGCGCGGTGACCAGCATCAGCACTGCGCCGAGCGTGCCGGCGACCCGCGACATCAACTCGCGCAGCTCCTCATGCGAACGGGTTTCCTTCACTTCCGTGAACACCGGCACGAAGGCGGTGGCGAAGGACCCCTCCGCGAACAGGCGGCGCAGGAAGTTGGGCACCCGGAAGGCGACCCAGAAGGCATCGGTCACCGCATTGGTGCCGAAGGTGGTGGTCACGGCCAGGTCGCGGACCAGCCCCAGCACCCGCGAAATCATGGTCATGCTGCTGAAGGACAGCAACCCGCGCAACATCCTTGGTGAACTCACCCGTGTTTCCTCTTGACAATTGACTTGACGTACATTTTTCGAGCCATCATACTTTCCAGCTTGCTGTTCCCATTACACCGATTTTTCAGGAAACCACCACTGTGGCCAATATCAAGTCCGCCAAGAAGCGCGCCAAGCAGACCGTCGTGCGCAACGCGCGCAATACGGCTCAGCGTTCGATGCTGCGCACCGCTGTCAAGAAGGTGATCAAGGCTCTGGATGCCAACGATGCCGCCGGCGCCGAGGCAGCCTTTGCCGTCGCCCAGCCGATCCTCGACCGTTTCAGCTCGCGTGGTCTGATCCACAAGAACAAGGCTGCTCGCCACAAGAGCCGCCTGACCGCGCGCATCAAGGCCCTCAAGGCCGCCTGATACGTCGCTGCGACGCCGCGCCACGCGCGGCGTGCAGGAAAAGAACCCGGCCCCGGCCGGGTTTTTTGCGTTGGCCGACCAAACGCGGAAAGCACCCCGCGTAGAGCCACGCCCTGCGTGGCTGGCTGGCTGCGATCCAGGACCCTGCGCCGACGGCAGCCACGCAGGGCGTGGCTCTACGGCAAAACGGAAAAACCCGGCCGGAGCCGGGTTCCCCTTTGAAGACCGGACAGCGTCAGAGCGCGTTGCGCGCATCCGCTTCGTCTTCTTTCTGGCGGTCGAAGAAGGCCATGATGTTGGTCATGATCGGCCAGGTGCCTTCACGGCCCAGCGCCGAGACCAGGTACCACGGCTGGGTCCAGCCCAGTTCGGCGATGATCTTCTCGGCCGCAGCCTTGGCCTCGTCCTCGAACATCAGGTCGGCCTTGTTCAGGACCAGCCAGCGCGGCTTTTCCAGCAGCTCCGGGTCGTGCTTTTCCAGCTCGCGCTCGATCGCACGGACCTGCTCGATCGGCGAGATTTCCACGCCGCCTTCCATCGGGGAGATGTCCACCAGGTGCAGCAGCAGGCGGGTGCGCTGCAGGTGGCGCAGGAACTGCGCGCCCAGGCCGGCGCCATCCGCCGCACCCTCGATCAGGCCGGGAATGTCGGCGATCACGAAGCTGCGGTAGTTCTCAACGCGCACCACGCCCAGGTTGGGGTAGAGGGTGGTGAACGGGTAATCGGCCACCTTGGGGGTGGCAGCGGACACGGCGCGGATCAGGGTGCTCTTGCCGGCGTTGGGGAAGCCCAGCAGGCCGACATCGGCCAGCAGCTTCAGCTCCAGCTTGAGCAGGCGCTCTTCACCCTCTTCGCCCGGCAGCGACTGGCGCGGCGAGCGGTTGGTGGAGCTCTTGAAGTGCATGTTGCCCAGGCCGCCCTTGCCGCCCTTGGCCACCAGCAGGATGTCGTCGTGCTGGGTCAGGTCGCCGATCACTTCGTCGGTGGCCACGTTCATCACCACGGTGCCGACCGGCACGGTGATGATCAGGTCTTCGCCGCCCTTGCCGTAGGCCTGGCGGCCCATGCCGTTCTCGCCGCGCTGCGCCTTGAAGATGCGCTCGTGGCGGAAGTCGACCAGGGTGTTGAGGTTTTCGTCGGCGCGGATGTACACGCTGCCGCCATTGCCGCCGTCGCCGCCGTCCGGGCCGCCCAGCGGAATGAACTTCTCGCGACGGAAACCGACGCAGCCGTTGCCGCCATTGCCGGCGGTAACCTGGATTTCTGCTTCGTCTACAAGTTTCATGATTCTGGTTGCCAACTGGAGGCGGTGGGCAGGGAAAGCGCCCGACCGCAGAGTCTAACGTGAAAAACAAAAGCCCCGCCGAAGCGGGGCTTTCGTCGGCGGCCCCACGCCGGGGCGGGGGCGGCGCCTGCGTATCGCGAAGATCAGGCTTCGGCGACGACGCTGACGGTACGACGCTTCTTCGGGCCCTTCACCGAGAACTCCACCTTGCCGTCGACCAGCGCGAACAGGGTGTGGTCACGGCCGAGGCCGACGCCGGCGCCCGGATGGAACTGGGTGCCGCGCTGACGCACGATGATGTTGCCGGCATCGATGGCCTGGCCACCGAAGATCTTGACGCCGAGGTACTTCGGGTTGGAGTCGCGACCGTTGCGCGATGAGCCTACGCCCTTCTTATGTGCCATGACTGCTTCTCCTTATTACTTCTTGCCACCGGCGATGCCGGTGATCTCGATTTCGGTGTAGTACTGACGGTGACCCTGGCGCTTCATGTGGTGCTTGCGGCGACGGAACTTGATGATCCGGACCTTGTCGGCACGACCCTGGGACACGACCTTGGCGGTGACCGAGGCGCCGTTCAGCGCGTCGCCCAGCTTGATGCCATCGCTGTCGCCCAGCAGCAGGATTTCTTCGAACTTGATCTCGTTGCCGACTTCGACTTCGAGCTTTTCAACGCGGAGCGTTTCGCCCTGCGCCACGCGGTATTGCTTACCGCCGGTTACCAGTACTGCGTACATGACCAGACTTCCTCTGTAGTTATTGTGGTCTATGGACTGCCGCCATCGAGGGCGGACAGAAGCGGGATTTTAATGACTCCCCCCACCCCGGGTCAACCCACCCCCTGCCCTGACGCCGGACAGGCTGAACCCTGTTCAGGTTCAGGCCCCACAGGTCTCAATAGATGAGACGCAGGGCTGGCAATGTCGCTGATTGCCCCCAAATCCCAAGCTCGGTAGGCTGACCGATTGCCGGCCAGAGCCCCACAACGGATCCCCCATGGCGATGGATTTCATCCGCATCCGCGGCGCGCGGACGCACAACCTCAAGAACATCGATCTCGACCTCCCCCGCGACAAGCTCATTGTCATCACCGGCCTGTCCGGCTCGGGCAAGTCGTCGCTGGCGTTCGACACCATCTACGCCGAAGGCCAGCGTCGTTACGTGGAGTCGCTGTCGGCGTATGCCCGGCAGTTCCTGAGCGTGATGGAAAAGCCGGACCTGGACCATATCGAAGGCCTGTCCCCGGCGATCTCGATCGAGCAGAAGTCGACCTCGCACAACCCGCGGTCCACGGTCGGCACGATCACCGAGATCTACGACTACCTGCGCCTGCTGTACGCCCGCGTCGGCAGCCCGCGCTGCCCGGACCACGGCTACCCGCTGGAAGCGCAGACCGTGAGCCAGATGGTCGACCACGTGCTCACCCTGGACCCGGAGCAGCGCTACATGCTGCTGGCCCCGGTGATCCGCGAGCGCAAGGGCGAACACGCACAGGTGTTCGACCAGCTGCGCGCGCAGGGCTTCGTGCGCGTGCGCGTGGACGGCGTGCTGCATGAGATCGACGCGGTGCCGCCGCTGGCGCTGCGCCAGAAGCACACCATCGAGGCGGTGATCGACCGCTTCCGCCCGCGCGAGGACATCAAGCAGCGCCTGGCCGAAAGCTTCGAAACCGCGCTGAAGCTGGGCGACGGCATGGTCTCGGTGCAGTCGCTGGACGTGGAAGGCGCCGAGCCGGTGCTGTTCTCGTCCAAGTACTCCTGCCCGGTGTGCGACTACTCGCTGCCGGAGCTGGAGCCGCGCCTGTTCTCGTTCAATTCGCCGGTGGGCGCCTGCCCGGGCTGCGATGGGCTGGGCATGGCCGAGTTCTTCGACCCCTCGCGCGTGGTGGTGCACCCGGAGCTGTCGCTCTCGGCCGGTGCCGTGCGCGGCTGGGACCGCCGCAACGCGTACTACTTCCAGCTGATCGCCTCGCTGGCCAAGCATTACAAGTTCGACGTGGACGCGCCGTGGCAGACCCTGTCCGAGAGCGTGCGCCAGGCGGTGCTGTACGGCAGCGGCGATGAAACCATCACCTTCACCTACTTCACCGAAGCCGGTGGCCGCACCCAGCGCAAGCACCGCTTCGAGGGCATCATTCCGAACCTGGAACGCCGCTACAAGGAAACCGAATCGGCGGCGGTGCGCGAGGAGCTGGCCAAGTACATCAGCGAACGCAACTGCCCCGAATGCCAGGGCCAGCGCCTGAACAAGGCCGCGCGCAACGTGTTCGTGGCCGACCGTGCGCTGCCGGAACTGGTGGTGCTGCCGATCGACGAAGCGCTGAAGTTCTTCAGCGGCATGACCCTGCCCGGCTGGCGCGGCGAGATCGCCGGCAAGATCGTCAAGGAGATCGGCGAACGCCTGGGCTTCCTGGTCGACGTGGGCCTGGATTACCTCACCCTGGAGCGCAAGGCCGACACCCTGTCCGGTGGTGAAGCGCAGCGCATCCGCCTGGCCAGCCAGATCGGCGCCGGCCTGGTCGGGGTGATGTACGTGCTCGACGAGCCGTCCATCGGCCTGCACCAGCGCGACAACGAACGCCTGCTGGGCACCCTCACCCGCCTGCGCGACCTGGGCAACACGGTGATCGTGGTTGAGCATGACGAAGACGCGATCCGCCTCGCCGACTACGTGCTGGACATCGGTCCGGGCGCGGGCGTGCACGGCGGCGAGATCGTCGGCCAGGGCACCCTGCAGGACATCCTGGAGGCACCGCGCTCGCTCACCGGCCAGTACCTGTCGGGCAAGCGCGCGATCGAGATCCCGGCGCGCCGGCACAAGCCCAATCCGAAGATGACCCTGCACCTGCGCGGGGCCAGCGGCAACAACCTCAAGGGCGTGGACCTGGACATTCCGTCGGGCCTGCTCACCTGCATCACCGGTGTGTCCGGTTCGGGCAAGTCCACGCTGATCAACGACACCCTGTTCTCGCTGGCCGCCAACGAGATCAACGGCTCCTCGCATCCGATCGCACCGTACAAGTCGGTGGACGGGCTGGACCTGTTCGACAAGGTGGTGGACATCGACCAGTCGCCGATCGGCCGCACCCCGCGCTCGAACCCGGCCACCTATACCGGCCTGTTCACGCCGCTGCGCGAGCTGTACGCGCAGGTGCCCGAAGCACGTGCGCGCGGCTATTCGCCGGGGCGTTTCAGCTTCAACGTGCGCGGCGGCCGCTGCGAGGCGTGCCAGGGCGATGGCCTGATCAAGGTGGAAATGCACTTCCTGCCGGACGTGTACGTGCCCTGCGATGTGTGCCACGGCAAGCGCTACAACCGTGAAACGCTGGAGATCCTGTACAAGGGCTACAACATCAACGACGTGCTGCAGATGACCGTCGAAGATGCGTTGAAGTTGTTCGAGCCGGTGCCGAGCATCGCGCGCAAGCTGGAAACGCTGGTCGATGTGGGCCTGAGCTACATCAAGCTGGGCCAGAGCGCGACCACCCTGTCCGGCGGTGAAGCGCAGCGCGTGAAGCTGTCCAAGGAACTGTCGCGCCGCGATACCGGGCGCACGCTGTATATCCTGGACGAACCGACCACCGGCCTGCACTTCCACGACATCGAAGCGCTGCTCGGCGTGCTGCACAAGCTGCGCGACGAAGGCAATACGGTGGTGGTGATCGAACACAACCTGGACGTGATCAAGACTGCGGACTGGATCGTCGACCTGGGTCCGGAGGGCGGCCACCGCGGTGGCACCATCCTGGTGACCGGCACCCCGGAAGACGTGGCCGCGCACCCGGCGTCGTACACCGGCCAGTTCCTTGCCAAGATGCTGCCCTCGGTCAGCGCGCGCCCGGAAACACCGGCGGCGGTGGCCAACAAGCCCGACGCCCGTCCGCCGCGCAAGGCCAAGCCGGAGAAGCCGGCCAAGGTGGCCAAAAAGGCGGTGGCCGCCAAGCGCGCCACCACCCCCAGCAAGACCAGCCCTGCCAAGACCACGAAGGCGAAGAAGAAGTAATGAGCGACGAACACAAGATCCTGGCCCGCGTACCGATCAGCGTGCGCTGGCGCGACATGGACAGCATGGGCCACGTCAACAACGCCAAGTACATCTCCTACCTGGAAGAGGCGCGCGTGCGCTGGATGCTGGGCGTGGAAGGCGTTTCCATGACCGACCGCATCGCGCCGGTGGTGGCGGCCACCAACGTCAACTACCGGTTGCCGATCGTGTGGCCGAACGACATCGTGGTGGAGCTGTTCGTCGAGCGCCTCGGCAACAGCAGCGTGACCATCGGCCACCGCATCGTGGACCAGAAGAACGACAGCACGCTGTATTCGGACGGCAACGTAGTGGTGGTGTGGATGGATACCCAGACCGGCAAGAGCGCCCCGCTGCCGGACGCGCTGCGCGCGGCCTGCAGCTGAGCATGTGCCGACCAACGGTCGGCACCTACCAGGGCGTACCGACCAACGGTCGGTACCTACCAGGGCGTACCGACCAACGGTCGGTACCTACCGATGATGCGTGCCACCACCCTTCCCGGTAGCGCCCGACCGTTGGTCGGGCGGCGGCGCAACGCGCCGAACGCCATGGTCAGCGCGTGCGCACAACCAGCGTTGCGTCGACCTTGCTCCCGCCTTGCAGGCTGAGTCGCAACGGCAACGTCCTGCCAACGTCCAACGCCACTTCCGGCTGCATCAACATCAGGTGCAGGCCGCCGGGCTTCAACGCTACGCTCGCACCCGGCGCAATCGGCAACCGCTCCACCGCGCGCATCCGGCTCACGCCGTCGACCAGCGTGGTTTCGTGCAGCGACACATCGCCGAACGCCTTGCTGCCGGCAGCCACCACGGTCACCGGCGTCCTGCAGCCGTTATGGATCTCGCCGTATCCGGCGGCCATCGTTACCCCCGGCGGCGGCAACCGCACCCAGCCCTCGCGCACCGTCACACACGACGGCTCCGCCGCTGTGGCCGATGCTGCAGCCGCACACATCGCCAACAATACGCACACGAATGGTTTGGTTATCATCGCCTCAGTTCCCTGCCCGCAACGAGATCGCAGCATGACGACGCTTATCGAGGTGATCAACCATGGCCCCATCCGCGAGCTGCGGCTGGCCCGCCCGCCGGTCAATGCGCTGGACACCGAGCTGTGCCGTCAGCTGATCCACGAGGTGGAGCTGGCCATGGCCGAGGACGCGCACGGGATCATCCTCTCGGGCAGCGAACGCATCTTCACCGGCGGCATGGACGTTCCGCACCTGCTGTCGCACGGCGAGGACAAGCACAAGCTGCTGGACAGCTGGAACGCGTTCTTCGGCGCGGTGCGCACCATCGCGCAGAGCCGCATTCCGGTTGTGGCCGCGCTGACCGGGCACGCCCCGGCCGGTGGCTGCGTGTTGGCGCTGTGCTGCGATTACCGGGTGATGGCGCGCAGCGTGGATCCGGCCAAGCCGTATGGGATCGGGTTGAACGAGGTGCAGGTGGGACTGGTGGCGCCGGAGGGCATCCAGCGCCTGCTGCGCCGCGTGGTCGGCCCGCACCGGGCCAGCGTGCTGCTGACCACCGGTGCGCTGGTGCCGGCCGAGCAGGCGCTGCAGATCGGGTTGGTGGACGAGCTGGCCGACGGCGACCAGGTGGTGCCGCGGGCGTTGGCCTGGCTGCAGCGGCTGCTGGCGCAGCCGCGCCAGCCGATGCTGCTGACCCGCGCTACCGCCCGTGTGGACCTGCATGAGGCGCTGGACCCGGAGCTGATCCAGCTGCACCGGTTCGTCGAGGCCTGGTTCGCGCCGGATGCGCAGCAGGCGTTGCATACGCTGGTGGCGCGGTTGGGGAAAGGCTGAGCCATATACCCCGAGGGCCGGCCAACGGCCGGCGCTACCGGCGCGCAACCCGGTGACCCCGGCCGACCGCGCGCGGTATCGAACCGGCATCCCGTCCGATCGCGCGACATCCACCCGGTAGCGCCGGCCGTTAGCCGGCCCACGCGCTCCCCGATCCCGCGGAGTCGCAATCAACCGACCCCGGTATAATCGCCTTCCGCTCCTGCCAGGCCGCCGCCTTGTCCCAGCCGCACGAACCCGTCGTTTCCGAGCTGATCGACCTGCTCACGCTCGAGCGCCTGGAAGACAACCTGTTCCGCGGCCAGAGCCGCGACATCGGCACCAAGTACGTGTTCGGTGGCCAGGTATTGGGCCAGGCCCTGTCAGCCGCGCAGGCCACGGTGGACAACGGTCGCCACGTGCATTCGCTGCACGCCTACTTCCTGCGCGCGGGCAACATCGACCACCCCATCGTCTACGACGTGGACCGCACCCGCGACGGTGGCAGTTTCTCGGTGCGCCGGGTCACCGCGATCCAGCACGGCAAGGTGATCTTCTTCTGCGCGGCCTCGTTCCAGCAGGCGGAGAGCGGTGCCGAGCACCAGCACAAGATGCCTGAAGTACCGCAGCCGGAAGACATCGAACCGAACCGCCCGCTGCCGCCGGAAGTGCTCGAACGCCTGCCGATCAAGGTGCAGCGCTGGCTGTCGCGCGGCGGTCCGTTCGAGTTCCGCCACGTCTATCCGCGCGATGAGCTGCACCCGCCCAAGCGTCCGCCCTACCACCAGGTGTGGCTGCGCCTGAACGAAACCGTGGGCGATGCGCCCGAGCTGCACCAGGCGCTGCTGGCCTATGCCTCGGACTTCCACCTGCTGGGCACCGCGACCTTCCCGCACGGGATCAGCTACTACCAGCCGCACGTGCAGATGGCCTCGCTCGACCACGCGATCTGGTTCCACCGCCCGTTCCGTGCCGACGACTGGCTGCTGTATTCGCTGGACAGCCCCAGCGCGCAGGATTCGCGCGGGCTGGCGCGCGGCCAGTTCTTCACCCGTAACGGCATACTCGTTGCCAGCACCGCGCAGGAAGGCCTGATCCGCGTGGTGGATGACAGCGCCGCGGCCGCCGCCGTACCGGCCAAGGAATAATTCGATATGCGTCAGATCTTCACCAGCCAGCGCGTGGAAACCGTGGAAGGCGTGGCCAAACTGCTGCGCGATGCCGGCATCGAGGTGCGCATCACCAACGGCCGTTCGTACCACAGCAAGCGCGGCAGCCAGTTCAGTTACCTGGACACCAGCAAGGCCAGCACTCACCCGACCCTGTGGGTGGTGCATGCCAACGACCAGCCGCGCGCGCGCGAAATCCTGCGCGACGCCCGCCTGCTGGAAACCACCCGCCGCGACCATCCCACCGCCGAATTCGCCTTCCGCGACCAGGTCGACGACGTGGCCCCGCGCCGCAACTGGGCCTGGCGCATCCGCATCGGCCTGCTGCTGGTCATCGCCGCGGTCGCCATGGTGGTGATGATGCGCCACCGCAGCGCCCCGACGGCTGCGCCAGTACAGACGCAACAGGCACAACCCCAAACCCCGGCAGCCGAACCGGCACCTGCGCAGGAAGAAGAAGAGGTCCGGGTTCGGATCACGCCTCCGACCCAACAACCGTGAGCCGACACGACGTATCCGGATCTCCTTGCGCCCGTATCTGACGTATCCGGATCACCGTGCACACGTAAAAAATCCGTAGTGCCGACTGTTAGTCGGCAACCGCGCGCCAGCGCGGCCCAAGCGTCCGAAGACCGGCCGGCACCCTGCCGATCGCGTTTCCGAGGTTCAATCGATCCGAAGACGCCAGCAAGGCGGTCACATTCCCCGCCCCATCCCGTCATGATGTCACCACCCACCGGGACCGACGCCATGACCACGCTGCTGATCGACACGCTGGACCGCGACCTGCCTGCCGCCGCCGGCGGCTGCCAGCAGTCGTACGGCCGCATCGTGCAGGCCTGCCAGAACACGGTGACCGCCATCGCGCTGGCGATCACGCGCGACGTACAGGCCAGCGAGGACATCGCGCAGGAAGCCTTCATCAAGGCCTGGCAGCAGCTCAACCAGCTCAACAGCCCGGCCAGCTTCCTGCCCTGGCTGCGCCAGATCACCCGCAACCTGGCCCGCGACTGGCTGCGCGCCAACCGCGGTCGCCCGCTGTCGGGCGAGGCCGCCGAGATCGCGATCAGCATGGCGGCCGATCCCGGCCCGAGCGCGCCCGATTACCTGCAGCGGGTGGAAGAAGAACTGGCCGCCGAAGAGATCATCTCGGCGCTGCCCGAAGACAGCCGCGAGACCCTGCTGCTGTATTACCGCGAAGGCCAGCGCTCGCAGCAGGTGGCCGATCTGCTCGGGCTGAGCGATGCCGCGGTACGCAAGCGCCTGTCACGCGCGCGGGCCAGCGTGCGCGAGGAAATGCTGCGCCGATTCGGCGAGTTCGCGCGCGGCAGTGCGCCGAGTGCCGCCTTCGCCACCACCGTGGTGTCGATGGTGATGGTGGCCGCGCCCGGCACCGCAAGTGCGGCGATCCTCTTCGGCACCAGCGTGGGTGTCGGTGGCGGCAAGCTCGGGCTGGGCGGCGCCAGCGTGTCCGGTGGCGCGGCGATGGGGTCGCTGGGCGCTGCGGCCAGCCAGACCCCCCTCGTCGGCCCGGGCATGGGCTGGAGCGTGGTGGTCGGCGCGATGGTGGGCGGTGTCCTCGGCAGCTACCTCGCCGGCCGCTACCTGCTCTGCTATACCGAAACGCCGACCGAGCGCGCGGCGGTGATGCGCTTCGTGCACTACAGCACCCTCACCGCGATGGCGTGCTGCATGACCGTGCTGCTGCTGACCCTGCTGCACGCGCCCCCGTACTGGGGACTGATTGCAATGGTGGTGGGCACCGGTCTGGTGAACTATCAGTTGATGGTGCCGCTGGAGCGGATCATGGCCCCAATGATCGCGCGCGATGCGGCGCGAAAGGGGCGCACTGGACCGAGCTGGGTGTACCAGTCGACGTATGGACGGCCCGCATTGCTGGTGACCAACCTGGTGGTGATCGGGATGGTGCTGGCGATGGCGCGCACGCATGGGGTGCTTTGAGGGATGACGGAAAAGCGCCGGGCAGAGCCCGGCGCGATGTTGGTTGATCAAGCGTTTGCGTGGTTGCCGGGCAGAGCCCGGCACTACGTCAGCGCGGCTTCTGCGGCATCGGCGGCTTGGCGCCACGCGGGCCACCGAACGGGCCCTTGGCCGCATCGAACTCGGCCTTGCTCAGCTGGCCGTCCTTGTTGGTGTCGGCGGCGGCGAACCAGGCGTCACGGTGCTGCTTCATGCCTAGCTCGCGATCGGTCTTGTCCAGGTAACCGTCCTTGTTGACGTCCATCTGGTCGAATCGGGCCGCCAGGCGCGGGTCGGCCTTGGCTTCGTCGCGGCTGATCCGGCCATCCTTGTTCGCGTCCAGCTTCTCCAGGCGTTCATGCCCACCCGGGCCACGGCCGTGGCGCTTGCCGTGCCAGCGCGGCATCTCTTCGCGCGACAGCTTGCCGTCCTTGTTGGTGTCCAGGCTGTCGAACTTTTCCGACAGGCGCGGTGCGGCTTCGGTACGGTCGACGAAACCATCGCCGTTGGTATCCAGCGTCGCGCGGGCTGGCTTGGCGGCCGGTGCCGGGGTCTCGGCGGCCACCGCCAGGCCGGCAGCGCCGGTGGTCAGCAGCAGGGCCAGCAGCAGAAGGGGTTTGCGATTGCGCATGAGTTGCTCCGGGTGTTTGGGGGAATCCGCGTGCGGTGCCTTGGCACCCACGGGAGAGAAAACGCCCGGGCGTGGCCGGCGTTGACAGCGCGCCCGGCTGCGTTAATCCGGCAGACAGTCGCGGCGCCTGCGACGCCCCCGCGCTATGCTGTGGGCATGGCGATCCACACCGACCGCGACGACGAGCTGCGCCTGTTCCAGACCGGGGACCACCCCTGCGGCTACTGGCCGGAACGGGCTGCGCGCGACCTGGTGCTGGACCCGCACGACCAGCGCCTGGGCACCCTCTACCCGATGGCGCTGAGCTGGGGCTTCCGCCGTTCCGGCGACCTGGTCTATCGCCCGCACTGCGCCAACTGCCACGCCTGCGTGTCGGTGCGCGTGCCGGTGGCACGTTTCGCCCCGGACCGCAGCCAGCGGCGCTGCCTGGCACGCAGCGACGACCTGGAAGTCCGCATCGTCGCCGCCGAACAGACCGACGAGCAGTTCGCCCTGTACCACCGCTACCTGACCCACCGCCACGCCCAGGGCGGCATGGACGAACATGGTCCGCACGAGTTCGACCAGTTCCTGATCGGGCAGTGGTCGCAGGGCCGCTTCCTGGAGATCCGCGGCCCGGCCGTGGACGGCCACCGTGGCCCGCTGCTGGCGGTGGCGGTCACCGACGTCACCCCCACCGGGCTGTCGGCGGTCTATACCTTCTTCGACCCGGACCACGCCCATCGCGGGCTGGGCACCTTCGCCATCCTGCAGCAGATCGCCTGGGCGCGGCGCGAGCAGCTGCCGCACCTGTACCTGGGCTACTGGATCCGCAACCACCGCAAGATGGACTACAAGCGCCGCTTCCGCCCGCTGGAGGCCTACGACGGCCGCCGCTGGCACGAGTTCGACGACGCCCGCGACGGCATTTGACCCGCCATTGCAACGCGCGCTTGTGCAGAATAGCGGGATGAAAGCCCATCCCCTGATCCTTGCCCTGGCCCTGCTCTGCGGCGCCTGCGCCCACTCCCCGACCCAGACCGCCGCCATGCCGGATGCCACCGCCGCACCGTTGCGGATCGCCACCTACAACACCTCGCTGTACAGCGACGAGACCGGCGGCCTGATCGCCGAGCTCGAAGGCGACAGCGCCCACGCGCGCAAGATCGCCGCCGTGCTGCAGCAGGTGCGCCCGGACCTGGTGCTGCTCAACGAATTCGACTTCGACGACGCCCACCGCGCCGCCGACCTGTTCCAGCAGCGTTACCTGGACGTCGCCCAGCCCGGCGGCGGCGAACCGCTGCACTTCGCCTACCGCTACCTGGCCCCGGTCAACACCGGCGTGCAGAGCGGCCTGGACCTGGACAACAACGGCCAGATCGGCGGCGACGGCCGCAACCGTGGCAACGACGCCTGGGGCTACGGCCTGCACCCCGGCCAGTACGGCATGCTGGTGCTGTCGCGCTACCCGATCGATGAAGCCAAAGTGCGCAGCTTCCAGCTGTTGAAGTGGAGCACCCTGCCCGGTGCCCTGCGCCCGATCGACCCGCGTACCGGTACATCCTTCTACAACGACCACGTCTGGTCGCAGCTGCGGCTGTCGTCCAAGTCGCATTGGGACGTGCCGGTACGCACCCCCAACGGCGTGGTCCACGCGCTGGTCTCGCACCCCACCCCGCCGGTGTTCGACGGTCCGGAAAAGCGCAACGCCGCGCGCAACCATGACGAACTGCGGCTGTGGCAGGAGTACCTGTCGGCCGGCGACAAGCCCTGGCTGTGCGACGACCGCGGCCAGTGCGGCGGCCTCGCCCAGGACGCACGCTTCGTCATCCTCGGCGACCTCAACAACGATCCGGTGGACGGCGACGGCCGCCATGAGGCGATTGTCGAACTGATCGAAAACGCGCGCGTGCTGCGTTACCCGACCCCGCGCAGCGTGGGTGCCGAACAGACCAGCCTGGCCTATGCCGAAAAGGGCATCGTGCGGAAGGGTGCGCCGTTCCACGCCACCGGCGATTTCGGCCCGAAGTCCGGCACCATGCGCCTGGATTACGTGCTGCCGTCGGTAGGTTTCGAGTACGTCGGCAGCGGCGTGTTCTGGCCGGCCAATGAAAGCCCGGAGGCGAAGATTGCCGATGGCAGCGACCACCACCTGGTGTGGGTGGACGTGCGGTAAGAGCGTATCGACCAACGGTCGATATCTACCGGGGTGATGATTGCAATGCGTTATCGGGTGTTGGGAGGGTGAGGGCGGTCGTCTGGCGACCGACCCTACCGAACCAGCCGCGTCGAAGAACGTGCAACGCATGCCCTTCGTTCCGATCCGCGCAATCCATCGGGGGCGGCCGGCGGGTAGCCCCCGGAGGGACGCTAGAAAACATGGATGTTTTCTAGCAGCCTACAAGGACGTACTTGCGGCGTGTCCCGGAGCGGGGCTGCCCGACGGCCGCCCCAGCACGTAGAAACAAAGACGCCAACGCTTTACGCGCGCAACTCGATCGAAATCGCTTCCGCCGCCTCGCGCGCGGTCTTGCGTGCGTCGTCGATGGTCTCACCACGCGCAAGCGTCACCCCCACCCGGCGGTGCCCATGCACGCTGGGCTTGCCGAACAGGCGCAGCGCCGTGTCCGGATGCGCCAGCGCCGCCTCGACGTTGCTGAAGACCGGTACGCCCTCGCCGTGCGCCAGCATCGCGCACGATGCCGACGGGCCGCTCTGGCGGATCAGCGGAACCGGCAGCCCGAGGATCGCCCGCGCATGCAGCGCGAACTCGCTCAGCTCCTGCGACGCCAGCGTCACCAGCCCGGTGTCGTGCGGTCGCGGCGATACCTCGCTGAACCACACCTCGTCGCCCTTCACGAACAGCTCCACCCCGAACAGGCCCCAGCCGCCAAGGTCATCGGTGATCGCCTGCGAAATCCGCTCGGCCCGCGCCAGCGCCGCCGGCGACATCGGCTGCGGCTGCCAGCTCTCGCGGTAATCCCCGTCCTTCTGCCAATGCCCGATCGGCGCACAGAACGACGTCCCGCCCGCATGCCGCACCGTCAACAGCGTGATCTCGTAATCGAAGTCGATGAACCCTTCCACGATGCAGCGGCCCGCACCCGCACGACCGCCGGTCTGCGCATACTCCCAGGCCGGCGCGATGTCCGCCTCGCTGCGCAGCGTGCTCTGGCCCTTGCCCGACGACGACATCACCGGCTTGACCACGCACGGCAGCCCGATCGCCGCCACCGCCGCCCGGTACTCCGCCTCCGTGTCCACGAAACGGTACGGCGACGTCGGCAGCCCCAGCGTTTCCGCCGCCAGGCGCCGGATCCCCTCGCGGTCCATGGTCAGCCGCGCCGCCCGTGCCGTCGGCACGACCCGCTGCCCGGTTTCCTGCTCCAGCTGGACCAGCGTCTCGGTATGGATCGCCTCGATCTCCGGCACGATCAGGTGCGGCTTTTCCTCCGCGATCAACGCCCGCAACGCCATCGCGTCCAGCATGTCGATCACGTGCGAACGGTGCGCCACCTGCATCGCCGGCGCGTTGGCATAACGGTCCGCCGCGATCACCTCCACCCCCAGCCGCTGCAGTTCGATCGCCACCTCCTTGCCCAGTTCGCCCGAGCCCAGCAGCAGGACACGGGTAGCGGAGGGAGACAGCGGGGTGCCAAGGGTGATCATCGTGGAGTTCCGGACAACAGAGCGGGAGGGGAATTGTAGAGCCGCGCCGCATGACCCGCGTGCGCCTGTGCGATGAACGCGTCGCCACGCGCCCGTGAATGGCCGCGTCGTTCATGCCGGGCAGCACTTGCAAATCTGATATCAAATTGATATCAATATTGGAAACCCACCCGCAAAGGATGCCCAACCATGAAAGAAAAGCCCGTCCCCTCCCTCTCCGGCATCCCCTTCCTGCTGGCCGTACTGGCCCTGCTGGTGGTCGCCGCATGGCTGTTCTTCTCCGGCATCGAGCGCGGCAACGTCAACCTGCTGCTGGTCCTCGGCGGCGTGCTGCTTGGCCTGCTCGCCCTGTTCAGCCTGACCGGTCTGTATACCGTGCAGCCCAACCAGGCCGCCGTGCTGAGCCTGTTCGGCAAATACGTCGGCACCGTCAAGGACAACGGCCTGCGCTGGAACAACCCCTTCTTCAGCAAGAAGAAGGTCAGCCAGCGCGTACGCAACTTCGAAAGCGGCAAGCTCAAGGTCAACGAACTGGATGGCAGCCCGATCGAGATCGCCGCGGTCATCGTCTGGCAGGTCGTCGACGCCTCCGAAGCCGTCTACAACGTGGACGACTACGAAAGCTTCGTGCACATCCAGTCCGAATCGGCCCTGCGCGCCATGGCCACCAGCTACCCCTACGACCAGCACGAAGATGGCCAGCTGTCGCTGCGCAGCCATGCCGCAGAGATTTCCCAGCACCTCAAGGATGAACTCGCCGAACGCCTGGCCGACGCCGGCGTGCAGGTCATGGACGCCCGCATCAGCCACCTTGCCTACGCCCCCGAGATCGCCCAGGCCATGCTGCAGCGGCAGCAGGCCAACGCCGTGATCGCCGCGCGCACGCGCATCGTCGCCGGTGCCGTGGGCATGGTCGAAATGGCGCTGAACGAACTGCAGAAGAACAACGTTGTGCAGCTGGATGAAGAGCGCAAGGCGCAGATGGTGGGCAACCTGCTCACCGTGCTGTGTTCCGACCGCGGCACCCAGCCGATCGTCAACGCTGGATCGTTGTACTGAGCATGAGCGACAAGAAAGCCTACCCGCTGCGCATCAATGCCGACGTACTGGCGGCGGCGCAACGCTGGGCCGACGACGAGCTGCGCAGCCTCAACGCGCAGATCGAATACGTGCTGCGCGACGCATTGCGCAAGGCTGGACGCCTTCCCAAACCCGCACCTGATTCGGAGAGCAAGGAATGAGCAAACGCTGGAGCTACCTCACCGTGGAAGTGAAACCCTCGTGGACCGGCCTGAAGCCGGAAGACCTGCAGGCCGAGCTCAACCGCCAGGGCCAACTCGGCTGGGAGCTGGTGAACGTGATGCAGGGCACCCCGATGGGCGTGGCATTGCTGTTCTTCAAGAAGGAGCTATGACATGGCGCACTGGAGGAGCCTCCTGATCGCGGTGGCGCTGTCGACCGCCACCTGGGTGGCCAGCGCGGCCAGCCCCGAACAGACCGCCAGCCAGTTGCTGGAGCGGCTGCAGGCCGGTGACATGAGCGGCGCCGAAGCGATGTTTACCCCGGACATGGCCAAGGCCGCGCCGGCCGCGTCGCTGCAGGCGCTCTGGCAGTCGCTGGGAACCGTGCAGAAAAGCGGCAAGGCCCGGGTGGTCGAACAGCAGGGGATGCAGATCGTCGTGCAGCCGCTGCAGGTTGCTTCAGGCCCGGTCAATGCGGTCATCGCCGTGGATGCGCAGGGACGAGTGGCCGGGCTGTCGCTGCAGCCTCCCGCCGCGCCGGCCGCAGCACCGCCGGCCGACGCCCACTACAGCGAACGCGAGCTGCAGATCGAGGCCGGCAAGGGTCCGTTGCCGGCAACCCTGACCGTGCCGCACGGGTCCGGCCCGTTCCGCGCCGTGGTACTGGTGCATGGTTCGGGACCGCTCGACCGCAACGAGACCGTCGGCCCCAACCGGCCGTTCCTGGACGTGGCGCGTGGCCTGGCCGCGCAGGGCATCGCCGTGCTGCGCTATGAAAAGCGCACCCGCGCGCGCCCACAGGATTTCCGCGGCGACTTCACCATGGATGACGAAACCACCGACGACGCGGTGGCGGCCGTCGCCCTGCTGGCACGGACTCCAAGCATCGATCCCAAACACATCTACGTCATGGGGCACAGCCAGGGCGGCATGCTGGCCCCGCGCATCGCGTCGCGTTCCGGCAAAGTCGCGGGGCTGGTGTTGTGGTCGGCACCGGCACGTTCGCTGCTGACCCTGCTGCCCGAGCAGAACCGCTATCTGTTCAACCTGGATGGCCAGATCAGCGCCGACGAGCAGGCGGCACTGGATCGCCTGGACGCGCAGATCGCCAGCGTGCGCGGCACCGCCGCGGTGGAGGCGAAGGACCTGCCGCTCGGCCAGCCCGCCAGCTACTGGCGCGCATTCGACCCGATCGACCCAGTGGCCGATGCCAGGGCCTTGGCCCAGCCGATCCTGCTGCTGCAGGGCGGACGCGATTTCCAGGTGACCGATGCCGACTGGCAGCGCTGGCAGCGCGGCCTGCCGGAAGGCCCGAAGGCGCGCTTCCATCGCTACCCGGCATTGAACCACCTCGGCATCGCAGGCGAAGGCCCGGGCTCGCTGCAGGAATACGGCGTTGCCGGCACCGTCGCGACCGCATTGATCAACGATGTCGCTACCTGGATCAAGGCACAGCCATGAGCCGGCCGACCTCGACCCGCACCGGATTCGCGGTGGCGCCCGCGCCGATCTGGCGTGTGCTCTGGTTGTGGCTGCCGCTGTTGGGCGTAGCCGTGCTGCTGGTCGCCACCCACCTGCAGGAACAACGCACCCCGATGGACATGGCCATCACCGCGCCGTTCCTGCTGGCATTGGGCGGCGTGCTCAGCTGGGCGTTCTTCCGCCGCCGCATCGTGCTGGAAAACGGTGAACTGGTGGTGACCTCCACCTTCTATCGCCGCCGCACGGCGGTGTCGTCGCTGCAGCTGGACCAGGCGCGTATCGTCGACCTGGCCGAGCACGCCCAGTTCAAGCCGGGCATGAAGATCAACGGGTTCGGCATGCCGGGGTTCCAGTCCGGCCACTACCGCCTGGGCAAGCGCAAGGCGTTCTGCCTGGTGACCGACGCCAGCCGCGTGCTGTACCTGCCGACGCGCGACGACCGGGTGCTGCTGCTCAGCCCCGAGCACCCGCGTGCCTTGCTGGATGCGCTTAACGCGCAGGCCACGCGCTAAGCTGGGCCCATGCGCCGTTACCCTGCCCTGCTGATCAACACCGCCGACATCGAATTGTGGCCCGGTGGCCTGCTACGCGCGCGCAGCAATGCCGACGCGCGTGCGTTGGCCAGGGCGCGCTGGGTGCTGCGGCGCAAGCGCGACGGGCAGTACCTGGCGGCCGCGACCGCGCACGGCCTGCTGCCGCTGGTCCCGCACCTGATGCGCGAACCGGGCATCGAGGAAGCGCTGGATGCGCTCGACCAGGCGTTGCACGGCACGCAGCGCGGCCACGCCACCGATGTGGTGCTGCCGCTGAGCGGGCTCGAGCAGCGGCTGAAGGCGCTGGGCATCGATGCCGCGCGCTATGAGGACGATACCGGTCTGGCCCTCGAAGCCGAACCGGCGCGGCTTGCCCTGGCCGGCTTCGATCGTTACCGCCGGCCGCTGTGGCTGCAGCCGGGCGCAGCGCTCGGCTGGCAGCGCATGCAGCAGCACGCCGCCCCCGACGGCGTGGTGCTGGAGGCGATCTCCGGCTACCGCAGCCACGACTACCAGCTGGGCATCTTCGCGCGCAAACGTGCACGCGGGCTGGAGGTGGCCGACATCCTGCAGGTCAACGCCGCGCCGGGCTACAGCGAACACCACAGCGGGCGGGCGCTGGATATCAGCAGCCCGGGCGAGCCACCGGCCGAAGAGAGCTTCGAGGACACCGGGGCATTTGCCTGGCTGACGGCGCATGCGGCAACGCACGGGTTCCGGCTGAGCTACCCCCGCGACAATCCGCACGGCATCGTCTACGAACCCTGGCACTGGTACTGGCACGCACCGTAGAGCCACGCCCTGCGTGGCTGCGACCCACCTGGATCCCGCCCAGCCACGCAGGGCGTGGCTTTACGGGGGTGTCCGCCGGAAGGCTGTAGCGCAACCATACATCTGCCGTTAAGCTTCGCAGAACCATCAGGGAAGCGTCGTCATGGAAGACCAGAGCCCGTACCAGGCCAGCCGGGCGACGCCCAGCACCGTGCGTACCGACCGCCGCGATGAGGCCCCGCGCGAGATCACCAGCCCCATCATGCACATGTGGGTCCTGCTGGCGCTGGGGGCCGTGCTCACCGGCTTCGGTACGGCAGTACTACTGCTGACCAACCCGCGCGACAACATGTTCCTGCTGGCCGTGATGGGTGTGTCGTTCGCGTTTTATGCCGGTGCCGCCTTCGGGGTATACAAGCGCAGCCGTGTCGTGGCGTGCATGGCCTTGGCGATGTCCGCCGTGGGCGGACTGGGCACGCTGCTCAACATCGCCAATGGCCAGGGCACCTTGTCCGGCGTCGGCTTCACGGCGGTGCTCCTGTTCGTCAGCATTCGCGGCACCCTCGCCACCTTCCGTTACCACCGCCACCTGCGCGACGTGCGCAGCCGCCCGCCGCGCCCGCGCATCAGCGATGATCCGGCATTCGCGCCGAAGGTCGACATCCTCGGGTAGAGCCACGCCCTGCGTGGCTGCCTCACCCCTGCGAACGGTTCGTAGCGGCCTTCGGCGTTTCGCTGAAATCGGCAATCCGCCAAAGGTACAGGCTGGCATAGGTCCGGTAAGGCCCCCACTTCTCGCCGCGCAATGCCAGTTCTTTCGGGGTCGGCATCAGTGCGGCCTTGTCCACCCGCTGCGCCCCCCTGCGCACGCCCAGGTCGTCGATCGGCAGGATATCCGGGCGCCCGAGCCGGAACATCAGCATCATCTCCACCGTCCAGCGGCCGATGCCGCGGATCGGCACCAGCGCGTCGATGATCGCGTCGTGCGGCATCACCGACATGCGCCGCAGGTCGGGAATCTCACCGGCCGCTTCGCGCCGGGCCAGGTCGCGCAGCGCCAGCGCCTTGTTGCCGGACACCCCGCACACGCGCAGGCCGGGATCGTCGATGCGCGCCAGCGTGTCCGCGTGCAGGCGGGTACTGCCGATGGCCGCTTCCACCCGCCCCACGATCGTCGACGCCGCCTTGCCGCTGAGCTGCTGGAACAGGATCGCGCGGGCCAGCGCGTCGACCGGGTCGAAACTGCGCGCCCAGCCCGGGGGCGCGTCGATCGGTCCCAGCCGTTTCATCCACGCGCCCAGTCGGCGGTCGCGCCGCGACAGCCAGTCGTGCGCCTGTTCCACGTCGAAACCGCGCCGGAAGCGGGGCATGTCAGCGCCTCAGCGCGTTGAAGCCGTAAACCACCCAGCCCAGCATCAGCGCGGTGCCGCCCACCGGGGCCAGGCCGGTGCTGAACCGCCACAGCGCACCCGCCACCAGGCTGCCGGCAAACAGCAGCGTGCCCAGCAGCAGCACGTACAGCGCCAGCCTGCCCACCCCGTTCTGCTGGGTGGGACCCAGCACCGCCAGCGCCACGCCATGCCCGAAGGCGAACATCGCGGCGGTGTTGACGTGCGACTGCGCCAGCGGTTCGGCGATGCCGTGCGAAGCATAGGCCGACAGGCCCACCGCGGCGGCGGCCAGCAGCCCGCCCAGGCAGGCCAGCAGCGAAGGTCTACGCGCGCGTCGTTCCAGGTTGAGCATGCTGCATCCTCCAAAAAAAAACGCGCCGCAGGAAGCGGCGCGTTTTCTGTTCTGCGTTACATCAGGGCAACCGTCGGATTACTTCACGGCCCAGTAGATGTCGTAGGTCGCTTCCGGCGTGAACGACTTCTCCACACCCGCGTTCCAGGACTCGTACGGACGGTCGATCACTTCGTTGCCACCGGTCACCGACCAGGCGCGCAGGGCGTTGCGGGCGATGTCCAGGCCAGCCATGTGGCCGGTGTACTTCGCATGCGCGCTGCGGTGCGGCGCGGCGTGCACGTACTTGACCGGGGCGCCACCGTCGATCTTCACCGTCAGCGGTTCAGCCGAAGCACCTTCGGTGCCCTTCTTCTTGACCGGCTGGGCCACGTCGAAGGCGTACTTTTCCTGGCCGAAGTCGGTGGTGATGATGCGGAACGGACCGGCGGCTTCGAGGTCATTGGCCTCCATCACGCGCTTGATCCACTCCTGGTTGTCCTTGATCGACTTGGTGATGGTCGCTTCGCCACGGTCCACGTTACCGGCGGTGACCACCAGCAGGTCCTCGGCCGGGACATCGACGATGGCCAGGTCGGTCAGCGGGGCTTCGGCGGTGCGGTAGTCGACGTTCGGCACGGTGGCCAGCATGTTGGCCATGCGCGACAGACCCAGCTTCAGGTCGTCACCGACGTGACGGCTCACGTACAGGCCGGCGTAGCGGCCGAACAGGTTGAAGCCGTACTTGACGCTGTAGTCCTGGCTGATCTTGACGTTGCGGCCACCCTTGCCGGTCGGCTCGAGGGTGAAGGTCGTCGACTTGTCGTGACCCTTGGTCTCGTCTTCGATGGCGATGGCGACGCGCTTGTTCGGCTCGGACTCGGTGATCACCCAGCTGCCCTGGCCCAGCGACGGTTCCTTGGACGAGTAGTCCAGGCGTGCGCCGACGCCGGCGGCGGGGCCGGAGTGCTTCAGTTCAACGGCAGGATCGCGCAGGACGAGCGGGTTCCAGTCCTTGAAGCGGCGCAGGCTGTTGACCGTGTCGTACACGATCGTCATCTTGCGGTTGGTCTCGATGCTTTCGGTAATGTGTCGCTCGCCCGGCAGCACAACGCCAATGATGACGAACAGGCCAGCCACGATCCCCAAGGCGATCAGGAACTCGATAATACGGGTCATTCAGGAGTCTCCGGGGCCGATCCCACGGCCGGGTTGATTGAAGCGAAGCGCCAATCCTAGCAGGCTTCGCGGGTGTTATGGATCAGGATTGGCGCACCGGTTTCCATACCGGCAGCGGTTTGCGAAAGGCAAGGAGCGGAAAGATAGCGCATCGCGTGGGCCCGCATGTGTCCGTGAGCGATATTTATTTGCCGGTTTCGGCAATTGGGGCCGAAACGACAGCCGCAGCCCTTGCGCCACAACACTTTCAACTGGCGTTCATTTTCAAGTCACGGACCTCCTCACACCAGCTGCAGCTCGAAGGCCTTCAGCACCGCGCGGGTGCGGTCGCGCACGCCGAGCTTGGACAGGATGTTGGAGACATGGTTCTTGATCGTGCCCTCGGCCACGCCCAGCGAATTGGCGATCTCCTTGTTGGAGAAACCGCTGGCCATCAGGCGCAGGATCTCCGTCTCGCGGTCGGTCAGCGGGTCCGGCCGGTCCAGGCTCACGAACTCGTTGCGCATGTGTTCCAGGCCCGACAGCAGGCGCTGGGTCACCGCCGGCTGGACCAGCGAGCCGCCCTCGGCCACGGTACGGATGGCACCGACCAGCTGCTCCAGTGTCACGTCCTTGAGCAGGTAACCCTTGGCGCCGGCCTTGAGCCCGGCCAGCACCAGCTGGTCGTCGTCGAAGGTGGTGAGGATGATGGTCGGCGGCAGCTGGTTGAGCCGGGACAGCATCTGCAGCGCCTCCAGCCCGGACATCACCGGCATGCGCATGTCCATCAGCACCACGTCCGGGCGTACCCCGGGGATCAGCTCGACGGCCTGGCGCCCGTCGGCCGCCTCGGCCACCACCTCGATCCCGTCATCCAGTGCCAGCAGCGAGCGGATCCCCTGCCGCACCAGGGTTTGGTCGTCGACCAGGCAGACGCGAATCATCAACGCACTCCTTCCAGGATGGCACCCAGCATCAGCACTGGCACGCCGGGGACCGAGGCGCGCAGGCGGAAGCCCTGGCCCCGATGGGTTTCAATCTGCAGCTCTCCGCCGCATTGTTGCAGGCGTTCGCGCATGCCGCGCAAGCCATTGCCGATCACGATGCCGTCGGCACCCACCCCGTCGTCGTACGCCTGCACCACCACCTGGCCCGGCGGCTCGCGCTGCACCTGGATCCACAGGTTGCGCGCGCGGGCATGGCGCACCGCATTGGTGATGATTTCCTGGGTGCAGCGCAGCAGCACGTGGGCCTGTTCAGGGTCCTCCACGCTCAGCGGTTCCTCGATGTCCAGGTGGATGACCAGCGAGGGCACCTGTTCGGTCAGCGGCCGCAGGGCCGCGGCCAGGTCGATGGCCCCGCTGTCGCGCAGCTGGCTGACCGCCTCGCGCACGTCGGTCAGCAGCAGCTTGGCCAGAGTATGGGCCTGGTGCACGTGCTCCTGGGCCTGGCCTTCGGTGATGTGCCCGGCCACTTCCAGGTTGAGGCTCAGCGCGGTCAGGTGGTGGCCGAGCAGGTCGTGCAGTTCGCGCGAGATGCGGGTGCGCTCGTTGACCCGGGCGCTCTCGGCGAGCAGCACGCGGGTGGCGCGCAGTTCAGTATTGAGCCGGCGCTGCTCTTCGCGGGCGTCGGTCTGCTGCCGGGCGACCAGGCTGGTCACGAAGATGAACATGGAGAAGCCGCCGTACAGCAGCGACTGCATCACCGCCTCGAACAGCGAAAACGGCAGAAACAGGTAGTACACCGGGGCAACCGCCAGCTGGCTGACCAGCAGCCAGATCACCCCAAACCGGGCCGGCAGCATCCACGGGATGACCCCGGCCGCGACCATCATCAGGATGCTGCCAAGCCCGGAGCCGCTGAGGAAGCTCACCCCCAGCGCGGAAATGGTCAGCAGGACCAGGATGGCGCGGTCGTACCAGGCCGAATGGCCGCCGCCGTCGCGCAGGCCACGGGTCAGCCACAGGTAGCCGCCGCCGAAGGCCAGGTAGGCCACGAACAGCAGCACGGTCGGCAGGTCGAGCCCGCCCCCGCGCCGGACCAGCGCCTCGTACTGGGAATACACCAACGGCAAGCCCAGCATGACCCAGGTAAACAGGCCGGCCAGTCGCAGTACTCGGGTTTGGCTGAGGTATCCCAACATGCACGCATCTTAGGCTGAACCTGTGCCGCTGCACCCGGACATAAGTCATGCCTGGCCCGTGCCCTGCCCGCCCACACATGTAATAATCGACCGCAGGGCCCTGCGAGGGGCCAACCGCGTTACCCCACGGAGTCACAATGTCGATTGTCATCCGCGACGTGCGCGAGCACGAGCTCGATTCCGTCCTGGCCCTGAACAACAACGCCGGCCTGGCCATCCTTCCGCTGGATGCCGCCCGCCTGCGCCTGTTCTTCGATACCGCTGAATATTTCCGCGTCGCCGAGCGCGACGGCAACCTGGCCGGCTTCCTGATCGGCTTCGGCAGCGACAGCCAGCACGACAGCAGCAACTTCGCCTGGTTCCAGCAGCACCTGACCCGGAAATTCTTCTACATCGACCGCATCGTGGTGGCCAGCCGCCGCCGTGGCGGTGGTGTGGGCCGTGCGTTCTACGCCGATGCGCAGAGCTACGCCGAACTGCGCTACCCGCAGCTGACCTGCGAAGTGTTCCTGGACCACGGTGCCGATGCGGCGCTGCTGTTCCATGGCAGCTTCGGCTTCCGCGAGGTCGGGCAGAACAACATGCCGCACGTGGACGTGCGCGCCAGCATGCTGCTCAAGGACCTGTGCAGTTACCAATGGGTGCACGACACCTACGGCGACACGCTGCCCGACGTGCCCTGGGTGGGCCACCGTCGCGAACTGCAGCGCGCGCCTCGACCGACGGGGACCTGAAGTGGCGGCGAACATGGATTTTGAACAGGCCGGTGAACTGAAGATCGGCCAGGTGGGTATCGCCAACCTGCGCATCCGTACCCTCGATGTGGAACGACTTACCCGTGAAATGCACGACCGCGTGGCCCGCGCGCCGAAGCTGTTCGGGCGCGCCGCGGTGATCCTGGACTTCGGCGGTTTGAGCCAGATGCCGGACGTGGCCACGGCGCAGGCGCTGCTCGACGGGCTGCGCAGCGCCGGCGTGCTGCCGGTGGCCCTGGCGTACGGCAGCAGCGATACCGACCTGCTCTCGCAGCAGCTCGGCCTGCCGCTGCTGGCCAAGTTCCGCGCGCAGTACGAACGCGCCGACGCGGAACCGGCGGCC
>NZ_CAUQPH010000008.1:0-68282 GCF_963519925.1 uncultured Stenotrophomonas sp.
CGTCCAGCCCGCGCCAGCCGTATTGCGCCGCGCCGATCTCGGCGCCGTCGCGCGCGGCCAGCACCACCGGCAGGCAGTCGGCGGTGAGGATGGCCAGCACCACCCCCGGCACCGAGGTCACCGCCGCATCGGCAGTGGGTTCGTCGTCCACACCGATGGCGCCGGGCGGGCCCTCGAAGCGCAGCACGCCCGTGCCATGCACCTGGCGCAGCCAGTGCGGTGCCGAGGGCAGGCCGAGGCCATCCCGCAGCAGGGAACGATTGAGCTCCACCTGGGCCGGATCATCGCCGTCGGCGGCATACCGGTTGCCCATGTTGAACTGCTCGAACGGCGGCAACGACCCACCCGCGCCATGGCGCAGGGTGGTCACGGCATGCACCCCGGGCGGCGCCACCCACTCCGCCGCCAGCACCGGCACGGCAGCGTGGGCCAGGGACAGCGGCGCAGCGGACGTGGCCATCAGCGGCGCCCGCGCTCCAGCTCGGCGATACGCTTGGTGTCTTCGCGCAGCGCGTCCATCAGCGCGACCATGTCAGCCGGCACCGGCGCACTGTTGCGGATCGGCTCGCCGGTGATCGGGTGCGCGAATTCCAGCGTTTCGGCATGCAGCGCCTGGCGCTTGAAGCCGCGCAGCTGGGCCACGAGCTCGTCGCTGGCGCCCTTGGGCAGCTTCAGCGCACCGCCGTACAGCGAATCGCCGACGATGGCGTGCTTGAGGTGGGCCATGTGCACGCGGATCTGGTGGGTACGCCCGGTCTCCAGGCGGCACTCCAGCGCGGTGTGGGCGCGGAACCGCTCGCGCAGGCGGTAATGGGTCACAGCGTCCTTGCCGTCCTCGCGCACCGCCATGCGGATGCGGTCGCGCGGGTGGCGGTCGATCGGCGCATCGGCGGTACCGCCGGACACCAGCGCGCCCACCACCACTGCCAGGTACTGGCGGTGCACGTTGCGCGCGGCCAGCTGTTCCACCAGCGCGGTCTGCGCCTGGATCGTACGGGCCACCACCATGACACCGCTGGTGTCCTTGTCCAGGCGGTGCACGATGCCGGCGCGCGGCAGCACCGACAGGCCCGGGTCGCGGAACAGCAGCGCGTTGACCAGGGTGCCGCTCGGGTTGCCGGCGCCCGGGTGGACCACCAGGCCGACCGGCTTGTTGATCACGTAAACGTGTTCATCCTCGTACAGGATGTCCAGCGGGATGTCTTCGGGCTCCGCATGGGTCTGGGTGTCCAGCACGACATGCAGGCTGGCCACCTCGCCGCCGCGCACCGGGTCGCGGCCGCGCACCGGGTTGCCGTCCAGCAGCACGTCGCCAGACTTGATCCACTCGGTCAGCTTGGACCGGGAGAATTCGGGGAACAGTTCGGCCAGCACGGCGTCGAAGCGCCGCCCAGCGGCGGTATCGGGCACCGTGGCCTGGCGGGTGGAGTCGGTTTCAGAAGGGTTATCGGACATGGGGAGCACACCGCAGGAAGACAAATTGGGGGTCCCGGCGACCACTTTCAGTCGCAGGACAGGCCACTAGGCTATCATCGACCCTTCGTATTCCAGCCGCGTCCCGCCCTGACCCCATGATCCGACGCTCTTCCCTGCTGTCCGCGCCCGTCCGCACCGCGGCCCTGATGCTGGTCCTGGCCCTCGTTTCCACCGGCTGCCACCGTGGCGCCAAGGGTGACAACCCGGAGGAAGGCCAGCCGGTAGAAACGATCTACGAAAAGAGCCATGGCCTGATGGAAAAGGGCAACTGGAGCGGCGCCGAGGCGACCTTCCGCCGCCTGATCGCCCAGTACCCGTACGGCCCGTACACCGAGCAGGCGATGATCGAAACCGCCTACGCCCAGTACAAGGCCGGCAAGCACGATGACGCGGTGTCCAGCATCGACCGCTTCATCCGCACCTACCCGACCCACCGCAACATCGCCTACATGTACTACCTGCGCGGGCTGGCCAACAGCAACCGCAACACGGTGTTCCTGCGCCGCGTGTGGTCGCTGGACCCGAGCCGCCGCGACCTGTCCACCCCGCGCCAGGCCTACGCCGACTTCAACATCGTCGTCGAGCGTTACCCCAACAGCCGTTACGCCGCCGACGCACGCAGCCGCATGCTCGAGCTGCGCGACGTGTTCGCCCAGCACGAGCTGGACAACGCCCTGTACTACCTGCGCCGCGAGGCCTGGGTCTCGGCCGCCGGCCGCGCCAACTACCTGCTGGAAACCTACCCGCAGAGCGCCTTCCAGTACGACGCCGTGGCCGCGCTGGGTGAGGCCTATACCCACCTGGGCAACAAGACCCTGGCCGACGACGCCCGCCGCGTGCTGGAGCTGAACCAGCCCGAGCACCCGTGGCTGCAGGGCAACTGGCCGAAGTACCCGTGGATGGTCCGCAAGCTGAACCCGTTCGCAGGCGAGAAGTCGGCCAGCACCGGCCAGCGCAATGCGACCATGAACCGCCGTTGATTCCAGCGCGGTAGGAAATTGAAGCGGGCAGCCTCATGGCTGCCCGTTTTTTTTGTGTGCGCGGATGCGTAATTCTTGAAGGCACGTCCAGCGGAAGCCGGCTACCTTCCGCTCCCCGCCCCCGTCGTCCGTCCCCGCCATGTCCCGAATTCCCTCCGCGCCCCCTGCCGCGCTCCCGTTGCGCCGCACCGACGCTGCGTCACGTCCGTCCCCGGCGCCGGGACGGCTCGACATCAGCGCCATCGAAAACCGCCTGTTTTCCAGCGCCCCAAGCCGGAAGACTGCTCCTGCCGCGCCCGGTCGCGGCATCGCGCAGACGCTGAAGGAGGTCAGGACAACAACCGGGGGGACGGCGCCCAGGATGGCCCAGCGGAACAATCCCGTGGCGTTCACCCCGCCCTCCCGCACGGTCAGCTTTGCCGATCGTCCTGACGTTGGCCGCACGCCGAACTCGTGGCAGGCGGCCTCCAGTCGCGTCGCGGTGGATTTCGACGCGTTGACCCAGGCGCTGCCCGTGCTCGACGACGGCGACGAGGTATCAACCCGGTACGTCCGCAAGCTGCTGTTGCAGTCGTTGGCAGCCAACACGGACCACGGCCTGGTGTCGGCCCGGTCGGAGAAGCTGCTGGTGCGCGCGCTCGACGAGATCGGCCGCAACAGCGGGTACAGCTGTCAGGAAGGATCCCTCCCGTTCGACGTGCTGCACAGCTTCATCAGCCGTGCGCAGCACGTGCGACCGGATCTGTTCCGCTAGCCTGCGCTCAGCCTTTGTAGCCGTTGCTGATCGGATAGCGCCGTTCGCGACCGAACGCGCGCCGCGACACCTTCGGTCCCGGTGCGGCCTGGTGGCGCTTCCACTCGCTGGTGCGCACCAGCCGCAGCACCCGGTCGACCACCTCGGCGGCGTAGCCGGCCGCCACGATCTCCTCGCGCGACTGCTCCTGGTCCACGTAGCGGTACAGGATGCCGTCCAGCACGTCGTAGGCCGGCAGCGAATCCTGGTCGGTCTGGTTGGCGCGCAGCTCGGCCGACGGCGGCCGCGCGATCACCGCCGGCGGGATCACCGGCGCACCGCCCACCGTGTTGCGCCACTTGGACAAGCCGAACACCTCGGTCTTGTACAGGTCCTTCAGCGGCGCATAGCCACCGCACATGTCACCGTAGATGGTGGCGTAGCCGACCGCGTACTCGCTCTTGTTGCCGGTGGTGAGCAGCAGCCCGCCGAACTTGTTGGACAGCGCCATCAGGATCACCCCGCGTGCGCGCGACTGCAGGTTTTCCTCGGTCACGTCCGCCGGCTGGCCTTCGAACATCGGGCCGAGCGCGGTCATCAGGCCTTCGAACACCGGTTCGATCGATACCGCTTCCAGCTTCACCCCCAACGCGCGGCACTGCTCGGCGGCCAGGTCGTTGGACATGTCCGCGGTATAGCGTGATGGCAGGCGCACCGCGGTGACGTTGTCCGCACCCAGCGCGTCCACCGCCATCGCCAGCACCAGCGCCGAATCGATGCCGCCGGACAGGCCCAGCCACACCTTCTTGAACCCGTTCTTGCCGCAGTAGTCGCGGATGCCGCGGGTGACCGCGCGCCAGGCCAGCGCATCCATGCTCTCGTCGCCATCGTCCATCCACTCGCGCGGCAGGAAACGGCGGGATTCCGCGTCGTAGTCCACCACCAGCCACTGGTCGGTGAAGGCCGCGGCGGCCGGGTGCACGGTGCCATCGCCGTCGGCCACTACCGATGCGCCGTCGAACGTCAGTGCGTCCTGCCCGCCGACCATGTTGACGTACAGCAGCGCCGCACCGCTTTCGCGGGTGCGTTCGGCCAGCAGCGCATCGCGCTGGGCGTGCTTGCCGCGCTCGTAGGGCGACGCATTGGGAATCACCACCAGTTCGGCGCCATTGCGCACGGTGTCGGCCAGCGGCTCCGGGAACCACAGGTCTTCGCACACCAGCACGCCCACCGGCACGCCCTTCAGGTCGAACACGCAGCTGCCGCCGTCGGGGTCGATGTCGAAGTAGCGGCGTTCGTCGAACACCGCATAGTTGGGCAGCTCGCGCTTGCGGTAGGTGTGCAGCACCTCGCCGTCGCGCAGCACGCTGGCGGCGTTGTAGACCACCGCACCGGTGGCCTCGGGCCAGCCGACCACGGCGGTGATGCCCTGGGTGCTTGCGGCGATTCGCGCCATTGCCTGCTGGCAGTCGTACAGGAAGCGGGGACGCAGCAGCAGGTCTTCGGGCGGGTAGCCACTGATGGCAAGTTCCGGGAACACCACCAGCTCGGCGCCGAACTCATCGCGCGCCTCGGCGATCATCGCGATGATGGTGTCGGTGTTGCGTTCGACCGTACCGACCGGGAAATCGAACTGGGCCATCGCGATGCGGATCGAGGTCATGTGGTGAAGCCTGTGGTTGCGATGGCCCATTGTAGCGCTGGTGGTTCGGCGGACTGCAAAAGCAGAAAAGCCGCCCCTGGGGGCGGCTTTTCGTTTGCCGACTAACAGTCGGCGCTACGCGTGGTTGGCCGCGTTGCGGCCGGCGCGCTTATTTCACCAGCTTGGCGATGGCGGCGCCCAGGTCGCCCGGCGAGCGGACGGTGACCACACCGGCAGCTTCCATGGCGGCGAACTTGCCTTCGGCCGTGCCCTTGCCGCCCGATGCGATCGCACCGGCGTGGCCCATGCGCTTGCCGGCCGGAGCCGACGCACCGGCGATGAAACCGACGACCGGCTTCTTCACGTGGTTCTTGATGTACTCGGCGCCGGCTTCTTCAGCGTCGCCGCCGATTTCGCCGACCATGATGATGCCTTCGGTCTGCGGGTCTTCGTTGAACAGCTTGAGGCAGTCGACGAAGTTCAGGCCGTTGATCGGGTCACCACCGATACCGATGCAGGTGGACTGGCCCAGGCCGACTTCGGTGGTCTGCTTGACCGCTTCATAGGTCAGGGTGCCCGAACGCGACACGATGCCGATCTTGCCCGGCTTGTGGATGTGGCCCGGCATGATGCCGATCTTGCATTCGCCCGGGGTGATCACGCCGGGGCAGTTCGGCCCGATCAGCACGGTGTCCGGATGCGCACGGGTCAGCACGTTCTTCACGCGCAGCATGTCCAGCACCGGAATGCCTTCGGTGATGCACACGATGACCTTGATGCCGGCAGCCGCAGCTTCCAGGATCGCGTCAGCCGCGTACGGCGGCGGCACGTAGATGACCGACGCATCAGCGCCGGTGCTCTGCACGGCATCGGCCACGGTGTTGAACACCGGCAGGTCGATATGGGTGGTGCCGCCCTTGCCCGGCGTCACGCCGCCGACGACCTGGGTGCCGTACTCGATCATCTGAGTGGCGTGGAAGGTGCCCTGCTGGCCGGTGAAGCCCTGCACGATCACCTTGGTGTTCTTATTGATCAAAACAGACATTGTTATTCCTTCGGTGTCGGATCAGGCGGCGTTCTTGACAGCTTCGACGACCTTCTTGGCACCGTCGTTGATGTTGTCAGCCGGGATGATGGCCATGCCGCTGTCGCGCAGCAGCTGCTTGCCTTCTTCCACGTTGGTGCCTTCCAGGCGCACCACGACCGGAACCTTGACGCCCACTTCCTTGACCGCGGCGATGATGCCCTCGGCGATCATGTCGCAGCGGACGATGCCGCCGAAGATGTTGACGAAGATGCCTTCGACCTTGTCCGAGGACAGGATCAGCTTGAACGCTTCGATGACGCGCTGCTTGTTCGCACCGCCGCCCACGTCCAGGAAGTTCGCCGGCTCGCCGCCGTTGAGCTTGATCACGTCCATGGTGGCCATGGCCAGGCCGGCGCCGTTCACCATGCAGCCGATGTTGCCGTCCATGGTGACGTAGTTGATGTCCAGCTCCGAAGCGGTCACTTCGGTTTCGTCTTCCTGGGTCTTGTCGCGCATGGCGACCAGGGCCTTCTGACGGAATGCGGCGTTGTCGTCGCTGTCGAACTTGCCGTCCAGCGCGTACAGGTTGCCGTCGTCCAGGATCGCCAGCGGGTTGATTTCAACCAGCGCCAGGTCCTTTTCGTTGAACAGGCGGTACAGGTTCACCATGATGCTGGCGAACTGGCCGGCCTGCTTGGCGGTCAGGCCGAGCTTGAAGCCGAAATCGCGGCCGTGGTAACCCTGCACGCCTTCAACGAAATCGACGTTGAGCGAGTGGATCAGCTCCGGGGTTTCAGCAGCAACCTGCTCGATCTCCACGCCGCCTTCCGAAGAGGCGATGTAGGTGATGGTCTTGGTGCCACGGTCGACCAGCACCGACAGGTACAGTTCCTTGACGATCTCACCGGCGGTGGTCACCAGCACCAGGTTGACCGGCAGTTCAACGCCCGCGGTCTGGTAGGTGGCCATCTTGGTGCCGAGCATCTTGGCCGCAGCGGCCTTGACGTCATCGGTGGTCTTGCAGAACTTGACGCCGCCAGCCTTGCCGCGACCGCCCGCATGGATCTGAGCCTTCACCATCCAGGGGCCCTGGCCCAAGGCATTGGCCGCTTCGACCGCTTCTTCGGGAGTCGCTGCGACCTTGCCGGCCGGGACCGGGATGCCGTACTCGGCAAGCAGCTGTTTTGACTGGTATTCGTGGAAATTCATGCGTCACCGTGGGAATAGGAACGACCGCACGCACGGACCGCGGCGGGCCCACTATTGTGGACGACCCGGCGCGCAGGCGCAAAATGCGTGTGAAACCGGCAGCCCGCCGTGGAACTTTTCCACCGCCATTCAGTCAGTTGCGTCGGCCAGGGCAGGCGGGGCGCGGTTCGCAAGCGGGCAGAATGCGCGGCCTGGCGCAGGCCACCCATCTTCGGGTGGGTTTCCTATACTGTGAGGATACGAGCAGCCGGGCAGAGCCCGGCTCTACGGCGGGGGGGCCGGTAGAGCCGGGCTCTGCCCGGCTTCACCACCCGACAGCCAGAAGGGGAGTTCCGGCGTGTCACCCAGCGCTTCACTGATCGACCGCATCGAGTCCTTGCCGAAGCGGGAGCTGTACTTCTTCGCCCTGTACCGGGTGCTGATCGCCGCGGTCATCGCCGCGCTGTTGTTCAGCCCGCTCAGTGGGCTGGTGGGGGAGTCCACCCACCCGGAACTGGCTGCGATCGTCAGCATCAGCTACCTGGTGGCGTCGCTGCTCATCCTCATGCTCGGCCGCAACGACCGCTGGCTGCGCCGCACCGTGGTCACCAGCCTGCTGGTGGACATCGCCGCCACCGTGCTGCTGGCCCATGCCCTGCCCGGCGCCAGCGCCGGCCTCTCCATGGCCCTGCTGTTCAACATCGCCGCCGCCGCCACCCTGCTGCCGCTGTCGTGGGGCATGGGCCTTGCCCTGACGGCCGGGGCCGCCACCGCCGGCGGCTACGTGTGGAACCTGCTGGAAACCGGCGACCCCACCCGCACCCTGGCCGAGCTGGCCATGTTCATCAGCAGCTTCCTGGCCTTGGCGTTCGTCAGCTACCAGGTCGGCAACCGTGCCCGCCAGAATCAGCAGCTCGCCAACCAGCGCGGCGACGAGGTGGCCAACCTGTTCCAGATCAACGAACTGATCATCCGCCGCATGCGCACCGGCGTGCTGGTGGTGGACGCGGCCAACCGCATCACCCTGGCCAACGAAGCGGCCTCCACCCTGATCGGCGACAACGACGGCAACAGCGGCACCGGCCTGCTCGACCTGGGCAGCGCCGCCCCCGACCTCAGCCGCCGCCTGCAGCGCTGGCGTAATGGCTGGGCCAACGAAGAAACCCCACTGCAGCTCTCCGCCGACCAGCCCGAAGTGCAGCCGCGCTTCGCCCGCCTGCTGGCCGGCAGCGACCTCACCCTGGTGTTCCTGGACGACTCCAGCGTGGTCTCGCGGCGCGCCGAATCGCTCACCCTGTCGGCCATGGGTCGGTTCTCGGCCAGCCTGGCCCACGAGATCCGCAACCCGCTGGCGGCGATCAACTACGCCGCCCAGCTGCTGGAAGAGTCCACCGCCATCGGCGACACCGACCGCCGCCTGCTGCAGATCATCCACCAGCAGTGCCAGCGCACCAACGGCATCGTCGAAAGCGTATTGGGGCTGGCCCGGCGCGAACGGGCCAACCCGGAAAACCTGGACCTGGCCGCGTTCGTGCGCCGCTTCGTGCTGGAGTACAAGCAGAGCCTGACCCTGGAAACGGACAGCATCGAGCCGATCATCAGCGCCTCCTCCGTGCATGGCCTGGTCGACCCGCGCCACCTGCACCAGATCCTCACCGTGCTGGTCCACAACGCGCTCAAGTACGGCCGCACCGGCCAGGACCCGGCCCGGGTACGACTGCGGGTGGCGCGCCAGGACCGCTCAGCGGTGATCGACGTGATGGACCGCGGCCCGGGCATTCCCGAATCGGTGGCCGCCCAGCTGTTCCGGCCGTTCTTCACCACCTCCGAGCACGGCACCGGGCTGGGCCTGTATATCGCCCGCGAACTGTGCCGCGCCAACCAGGCCAGCCTGGAGTACGTGTCGGTGCCGGCAGGCGGTGCGTGCTTCCGGCTGGTGCTGCCCGGCCCGCACACCATGCTGCCGCAATGATCCGCTACCCTGCGGGCGTCAACAATTTGTCGTTATCAACCGCACTCGGCTATCTTTCCCCCATATGAACGAAACCCGCAGCGCCCTCGTCGTCGACGACGAACGCGACATCCGCGAACTGCTGGTACTGACCCTGGGCCGCATGGGCCTGCGCATCAGCACCGCCGCCAACCTTGCCGAAGCGCGCGAGCTGCTGGCCAGCAACCCCTACGACCTGTGCATCACCGACATGCGGCTGCCCGACGGCAACGGCATCGAACTGGTCACCGAAATCGCCCAGCACTACCCGCGCACCCCGGTGGCGATGATCACCGCCTTCGGCAGCATGGACCTGGCGGTGGAAGCACTGAAGGCCGGCGCGTTCGACTTCGTCAGCAAGCCGGTGGACATTTCGGTGCTGCGCGGCCTGGTCAAGCACGCACTGGAACTCAACAACACCGAGCGCCCCGCCCCGCCGCCGCTGACCAGCGACACCACCGCACGCCTGCTCGGCGAGTCGGCCGCGATGGACGGCCTGCGTGCCACCATCACCAAGGTCGCGCGCAGCCAGGCGCCGGTGTACATCCTGGGCGAATCGGGCGTGGGCAAGGAGCTGGTGGCGCGCACCATCCACGGCCAGAGCGCGCGTGCGGCCGGCCCGTTCGTGCCGGTGAACTGCGGCGCCATTCCATCGGAACTGATGGAAAGCGAATTCTTCGGGCACAAGAAGGGCAGCTTCAGCGGCGCCCACGCCGACAAGCCCGGCCTGTTCCAGGCCGCGCATGGGGGCACCCTGTTCCTGGATGAAGTGGCCGAGCTGCCGCTGCAGATGCAGGTGAAGCTGCTTCGTGCGATCCAGGAGAAATCGATCCGCCCGGTGGGCGCGGCCACCGAAGTGCCGGTGGATGTGCGCATTCTTTCTGCCACCCACAAGGACCTGGGCGACCTGGTGGAGGATGGGCGCTTCCGCCACGACCTGTATTACCGCATCAACGTGATTGAACTGCGCGTGCCGCCGCTGCGCGAGCGCCGCAGCGACCTGCCGCAGTTGGCGGCCTCCATTCTTTCCCGCTTGGCGCGCACGCACGGCCGCCCCACCCCGCTGCTGGCGCCGTCGGCGCTGGAAGCGCTGGGCGCATACCACTTCCCGGGCAACGTGCGCGAGCTGGAGAACATCCTGGAGCGTGCGCTGGCCCTGGCCGAAGGCGACAGCATCGGCGACAGCGACCTGCGCCTGCCGCAGCCGGGGGCGGTGCGCCAGACCGGCGCGGCGGTGGCGGCGCATGAAGAAGCCGTGGTGGACCTGCCTGCGGGCAGTGGCGCGCTGCCTTCGTATATCGAACAGATGGAACGCACCGCGATCCAGAAGGCGCTGGAAGAGAACCGCTGGAACAAGACCAAGACCGCAGCGCAGTTGGGGATCACCTTCCGTGCGTTGCGGTACAAGCTGAAAAAGCTGGGAATGGATTGAATCCGAAACCGGCTTGAATTCCACGTGGGGCAACAAACCCGTAGAGCCACGCCCTGCGTGGCTGGGCGCGATGATCGTCACGTTCTTATCCCGGGGCCGCGACCCCGGCTTCGCCACGCACCGCGATGACACGCATGGCGTGTCACTACGTTCGACCGTTTGACGCGATGACACGCGTGGCGTGTCACTGCGCCAACTGCGTGATCCGCGTAGCGACACGCCACGCGTGTCCCACGTCAACCATGACGCGACCACCCCACCCAAACCGCACCACCGTCGCACTTCCGCCCAAACCCGCGCCACTCGCGACACGGTTTAGGCAACGCCTACCGAAAGTCGCAAACCCAACAGAAACAATCAACTAGCCGCCCAACACATCATCGCGCATGGTGTGCGACGGAGCTTCAAATCTCCATGTACGTGCAAAATTATGGACGTCCCATGTCGGGAGGGTGGCTAATACAAGACCCCTCATCCGGGGAAATACGCCACGCCGCTCGCACGTACGCGGATTTGAACCTCCCGGCTCCCTTGCCCACCCGGCAAGGGAGATTTCCCCTTGGAGGCTCCCCATGCGCTCAGCACGCAACACCCCTCTCTTCCCCGAAGTCCACCTCCCCACCGCAGCCCGCCCGCGCCACTACACCGTGCGCGCGCATACCTACGCGTGGATGGACACCTTCAGCAACGGTGCCGCACCGTGCCTTTCGATACACGGACACTGGCTGGAAAAGGCAGGCTTCCGAACCGGTGCAAGCGTCAGCGTCGAAGCCAGCGTCGGCCAGTTGATCGTCCGCTTGATCGAATACCCCGAATCAACGCGCGACCGGCAGCCGCGGAACTTTGAAAAGCATATCGAAAAGCTGGGTAGCGCAGATCCGGGCAGCGACGTCGTACACGAACACCCCGGCTGGCTGGTGCGCGAGCACATCCTCGCTCCCATGGGCGCGTCCACATTGGACTTCGCCCACGCCATCGGCATCTCGCAGGATCTGGCCGAATGCTTTCTCGCCGGCGACCACGACGTCGATCTGGACCTGGCAGAACGCCTGGCCCCGTTCTCCAGCACCTCGCAGTGGTTCTGGTGGAAGCTGCAGCAGAAGCACCAGACGGTGAGGTAGAGCCGGGCTCTGCCCGGCTGGCCCAACGAAGGGGCACCAGAGCCGAGGCATCGAGTCAAACGCCAATGGTGAAGAACATGCCATCACTTTGCCTGACACGCCCTTCGCCAGGCTATCGAGCTCGCGGCCAGGTCCAATCCTGATTCGCCATCGAGAACATCCCGCAACTTAAACAGCGCGCCCAGGCCTCTGCTCGCCATGGTCTCTGGCCCAATCGCTCTTTGGGACTTCCAGCAACTTGAACGCGAACAGGGGCCCTCAAGCAATCGCAAGCAAGGCGCAGGTACCCCGGCCCACATCCCAGAAACATAATTTCCGCAAAGCATCCCGACTAAGGGTGTGGATCTGCCTCTGCCCGAGCAACCAAAGCGATTTCATCGTCAGGCAAGGCATAGTGGACGATGCCGATTTCCGCGGTTTCGATCAAGACACCACTGGACAGAAATCCCCCACCCACCATTTCCTCCTTGGTCAACCAACCCTCATAGCCAGTCAAGCATTGCCAGTTGTCAAAATCGCGAATTACCACCCCTCTTATATCGCCTTCAACAAGCACCGAGTCCCCTACAGCAATGCCTGGTCCATTATTAACATACTTCATCGCACCTCCCTGAGCCTTGTTGACCAACGGCCAAACGGCCACCCAATTCCGCAGCGCGCCTTGCTTCGTACCCACGACTGTATTGCCCGCCATAACCCTGAGCTTGGAAACTCAGATGCGGAAGCCCATGACGTTCCAGCTATCAGCCGCCCGGACAATCAGCAGCCATCGAGCAGTCTTGATTGATCCTCCACGTCGACATAAACGGAGGGATCGAATTCCAATGATGCACCGGCTTCTGCAATTTTCCGTATCACGTCTGAAGTGAAGTGCATGCTGGCTCGATCATCGCGGCGAAGAGTCGGCTGCAGCAAGACGCGAGGGTTCCATCGAGGCAGCAACTCGCCTACCTCGACACAAGCGTCCTTCAGCATGGCGTAGATCAACAGTTCAACATTCTCGAAACTGTACACGCCACAGGCCGACCTCGCGATTACCTTTTCCGCTCCAGAGCCCGGATCAGAGCCAAGAACGAAGGCACTGACCTCGGGCGGTGCCACCCGCGCGCCGGTCATTTCCGAGCGAAGATACTCCATCCCATCGTACATATAAGGATCGAAGTCAATGCTGGCGCCCACAGCTGAAATCCTCCGGATCAATTCCGCGGAAAGCCTCATCCTGGCGCGCACACCTCGTTCGCTTCGGAGCCAAACGGACAATTGAGGCCTCAAGAGCGGAAGCTCCGCGCCTCCGACCGATTGATCAACCATGCTCACGGCGTCCGAGACTGCCCGCTGAAGATTCTCAGTCGTGTACCCATCCATTGAGACCATTGCGAGTTCAACCTGCGCGCCGGTGTAGGGAGGCCATCCGTGGACGAAAACCCTGATTTCTGGTAATTCCATTTTCATCTGAAGTCCCAACGGCAAGTGGGCACGCCCCGTTGCATTTGATTTTTTTGGGCGCATCATCCCGCATGTTCTCACCAAGTCGCCGCACCCCGGTCATCGAGCGTGTCTTCACGCAGTGTCGTCTTCAGAGACGCCGGGGCGCCCGCTTCTGGCAAACCGCTTTGTCACCCCCGTATTTCACGTACACCGCACTGGAAGGACCGTCACCGTTCTTATAGATGACGGCCAGCGCTTGGAGCGTAGACTGAGGGGGTTCATTACTCATTGTTTTGTTCCTCAGCGCCTCGACCCTTCTGCCGTACCTCACAGAGCTTGTCGCTTGACCTGCAGCACAAGCACCGATCAATACGGTAGCGGCGTGACTACTTCGGCCGGTGACGATTTCAGTCGTCCGTCCGAGCCTCACTTGACCTGAGCAACACCCCAGCGCCATCAGGACGATTTTAAGTCTCCGCCGACCTTACCGATCGTAGCCATCTATAGCCCGGCACTGTCGCCCTCGGCTCGAACAAACTCCTGGGCGGCCTCATTCCCCGCAGAAGCGGCAGCGTGAATCAAGCGCATCCCTTTCAGGACATCGGCGGAAACGCCGACCCCATGCACCAACGAGAGCCCGTACTCATACTGAGCTGGGGGGTAGCCTTGACGAGCTGCGGCCGCAAAACTCTCTGCTGCCAGCTTCTTGTCCAATGGCGCCAGGTCACCGAACAAGTGATACATGCCTTGCATGAATAGCGCAGGCGCGTAGCCCGATTTCGCCGCCACTCTCACAGAATCGACATGACGTGCGTGGAATTGCTCTTCACTCTCGCCCGGCTGACTCGACATGGCCGATAGGTAAAGCGCCTCTGCAAGACCGAACTCCACAAGAGGCGCGAGCAGGACCCTCACGCCATCCCAGTCATCCGCGCTAACGAGGCGGTCGTACTCGGTCGTCACTGCAGTTGGCAAATTAGCCATTCGGGATGATCTCATGACACCTTGGGGACCTGCAGCGACATTTCTTCCGTTCCGATTGGCTCATCAAATACAAGCGCAAACTGCGCCTGTGCCTGCACTACTAACTGCTCATAACGCTGACCCTGTAACCCAGCCGTCGCTGCAGATTGATAAAGACGAAAAACGCAGGTCCGCACGTAAACCACAGTGCACCGATCAAACGGCCGGCGGCAACCTCGCACCTCGCACCTCGCACCTCGCAGCATGGACGGACGTCCCCAGGCCAACCAGACCGCAAGACACCTCAACCGCGGCGAATTAGCGTGAAATCAACATCGGGACACGGAAAATGCACCAAGCCGATTTCCAACGATTTCACCAGGGCGCCTTGTGCAAGGTAACCCCAATGCTCCTCCAGATAATCAGGGGTGTACATCCCGGTATCTAACACCGCGACAACCGTTCCGGTCACCCCCCCACCCAGATCCACCTGGTCATGGAGCAGCACCTCAAACCCGTCTTCGTACTTCACTTCCCTACTCCTCGGGAGCTCTATGATCACGCCCTCTCACGTTGGAAGGCAAGGTCACCGCTTCTTCCAGAGAACGGTCTCGTCGCCGAGCTCAAGGTCGGGGCTACCGGCCAGCGTCTCTAAAAGATACGCAAGGCCTGCCCGTCCGGCCTCTCCCTTCTGCGCTACCCAATCACTCAGCCTGACCTCGACCAAATCCAGATCAGCGTAGTACACCGGTCCAGGGCCAAACCCGGGATCACGAAGCCCGTTCACTTCGATGCCCGACTGACGTCCCGGGGTCCAGTTGACGTATATCTGCTCGTCTTGGGCATACTTGACGTGCACGTGTGGAGCCTGAACTTTCCCGCGCTCATAGATTGAACACAGCGCCCGCAAGAACGCGATCAATCCCTTCCATTCACTCCCGGGGCTTGATTTTTCCGTATCCGGATACACGATCACTCCCCTTTTGCGTGTTTCACAATGTCAATAATACCCACGACGGCCATCATCAACAGCAGGGCAACGACGACGCCCCACAGGCACATTTGCACAAGCGCAGCCATGGTCGCAGGCCTGCGCAAGGAACCCGTTCTGATCGCCAGCACGCACCCGTAGAAGGTGTCCTGCATATCGCCGATGTCTCTGGACGCCAAAAGGGGCAGCTTGGCGAGAACTTCCTCGCCCGCGGTCTTCTCCACAGCTCGACGCGCAAGAATTACCGCGCACGTTCGGCTGATGATGATGGCCACGGCGACGTAGAAGAGATGAAACACGAACTTATCCATGATCATCGTCACCAATCCGACCGGTCAGGTCGCCTACGCGCACCGATTCGGAATCAACCTCGCAGCGTGTTGCAATACTACTCATTTTCAGACTAAGCGTAGCATCCGGACCAAATTGTTCGAGGAAAGCCGCGTCCATGGGAACACTGACATCCAAACTCTCGCTTGGCTTGACGATAAGGCCAGCACTTGCGGAGTGCCCGTATTGATCTGCGGCGGCACTCCCCTCGAGCACGATGCTGCGCAGCAGCTCTCGCTCGATCTGGAGGAAAGAATCCTCCACCGCCATGTCCAGGACACCTTCGCCAGGCATCAGGTAGGAATTCCAGATATGCCGGCTTGCTTCCTTGAATCTCTGCATTTGACCCGTTACGTCTTTCATACCCGCATCCCTTCAGAAGCTCATCTACCCATTCCCGCGTGTCCCTGAATTCGAACTGGCGCGCACGCCCGAGGGAAGCATACGACTTCCAGGGCACGGCGGCACGGTACGACTCAGCACGTTGCTCGAGACTCGCTGCCACCTCACACCCTTCAACAATCTGGCGCCAAAGTTCCTCGTTGAGCATCGCGAGGCGTCAGCCGGATGGTCTATACAGCCTGTGGAATCTGCCTCATCCAAGCAGACGCTACCAATGACTGGCGGACCGAATGTTTCCTGGCTGGCGACCAGGACGTGGATCTGGATATGGATCTGGCACAGCCTCTCGGCCCGTTCTGCCGACCCGCAAGGCTTGCGGCTCGACCTGCAACTCAAGCACTGCTCAAGAAGCCTTGGATCCATTTAGCGACAAACAGCAAACTACGACCATGGGCGTACCAAACAACAGCATCACGGCAAGACTTCGCGAGCTGTCATGGCTGAACAATCGAGACGCGCATCGCGACCACTTCAATGAAGCCATCGCTGACGTACATCCTGATCATATTCTGCTTACGGTGAACTATGCAGCTTCGAACATTGCCAAACCGGTGTTCGGCCGCCAGCGAGGCGACATCCAGCCTGGCCAGGCAAGACGTCACACCACCAAATGCGATCGTCACAGGCTGGGGCTCTGAGGTAATGCCTCCGTTGCGAATGAGAAGATTCATGGAGCAAATACCGGCGGCAGGCGAGAAATGGATCGATTCTAAATATGAAAAATCGAACTCCATACCCTCGATCTGCTTGAACCCGCCACCGCCAGCCCGAACGCGCGACGTTTCGGTTGCATCCATTGGCCGAGGCAGTGCAGCCAACCGCACATCACGACCGGCCGCCTCGACGAGGCCTCCCGCCAGGTAGAGCCGAAGACTTCCGCGTGAGGCGTCAACGCGACCATCTTGGATGTTCCCGAATGAAGCGTTGCGGGCCAACTCCTCAAAACCAAATCGCCCGAAGAACTCCTCCGTGCCCGCACAGGAGAGCAAGCACACTGATCTCGCCCTACCCACCTTGTAGTCACCAAGGCTTAAGTCGATCTCGCATGTTCGCTCAACAATTGATAGGGAAACTGAATTGATGACGCCATCATGGAACTCGACATCATCAAACATCTCCTGACACGTCACGTCACTCACACCAGTCTCCTGCACTTGAAAACCTGAAATCCCTATCTGAGCTATCCATACACTACACGCCACATCCGAGCGCATCGACCGGAGGCGAGTGGTCTCGCACCCGCTGGCGCCCTCGAATGCCCGAGATCGAGATCATCCTCCCGCCATTCCGAGCTCGCCGAATCTCGGCGAACCTTGGACTAACAGCACAGCCAATAGCAGGACACTTCCACGCGGCCTCATGACACAACCCTCGAATGTCGACCACTGTCATCCCACCTGCGCTTGGACGCAAAAAATCGTCATACGCTCCGCCTGCCATTATTGGTTGAAGCCTTCCTCCATTCGCGTCTGAGCACTCCCTTTCAGCAGAGTACACCACTCCCTTCAACACCTGCCCAAGCGCTGCCGCGCGCCCTTGGAAAGAAGTTACCCAACGATTGAGGTCACGAACATGTTGCAGCTCAGCCCTTCTTTTACCTGAAAGAGTTCAGCTGGAATGACGCCAGCAAGAGCAGCAGATGGATTTCCGGTGCGAGCACTCACCACCGGCAACAGCGCACCCCGGTGCATCGCTGGTGAAGTACGCCAAAGAGCGGACGTCAGCCACGTACTGCCAAGGGCCGATGGTGGCAATGAGCTGCCCAGCGACGAGCAACTACCATTGAATCCCCTGGCCGGCTTCGTCTTCCAGCAGCTCATCTCCTATGATCGACTTGGCGAAGGCAGTGGCTAGTTTCTCGGCTTGGTGAGAATCCATGCCAGCAATTTCAACTTCCCTCCTCAAGAATGGCGATAACCGAACTCGGCATCGATACTCCGTTTCACCATCAACGGATTCGGGCGTCGATGCTCCTACTTCCGCTGGTATTCGAGCATCGCCACGCCTGATGAACCCTTTAACTTGAATAAGCCATTCTTTGGACATTAGTTATTCCAGGTGCCAAGCCATGGAATTAGTCGACTGACTGGTGGCCGAATACATCACTGGCAACGATCAGCGCCTCATCCCGCATGCCCTCTCGGGAATCTTGACCTGAGCCTTTGCGCAGGCAGGGATAAGCATCGCAAGCGCAGGCAACAGCAAGCCGATGACGCACCGTCGCACGGCGGCGTGAACGCCTGCACGTGAGCCAAGCCCCACTGTGCGTCCCTGCCTATTGCGCCGCTGCAGAAGTTGGTAGCTGAGGTCGGCGACAGCGAGTCGACCACGAAGCTGCAATCCTTTTAGCCTCTGCAAAGTCCTTCAAGCGCGGCATGTCACGGCGCCGCCAATATTCTTCGGGCCAAACCTGATAGCGCAATGGCGGATCAAAGGCCAGCCTGCGCCAGATCCAACGATCTCAATTGATTTTGAACAAGTACATGTTGACTGCCGCAACACCGGTCGACTGATCGGCGTAGATGATGGTGAGCGGCACCGGATCGCCGGAATTGCATGTCCACGGCTCAGGGGCCGAGCGCAGAACCGTCGCAATCCCGTTGGCCCCGATCGACATGCAGCCCTTTGGTCGATAGATGAGCTTTGGGGATCCTGTAACGTCTTTAACGACGCCGGTCGGGCTCACAAGCTTGACCGAAAGTTGGAACGAAGCACCTTTGGTCACGCCGACCTGCGCTACCCCGGGGGTGCTCGAGCCGGGTCTCGCTGTTGCGGCTCCGGGGGGATTCGACAGTTCCCATTCGCCCACGAGCTTGGCGGTGGGAGTGGATGCCTTCAAACTCCAGGTGGGTTTCCCGTCGTTCTGAGCACCTGCAGAAAACACCGTCGCGGCGGCGAGCATTCCTAATGCCATTGCCTTGCTGCCCGCACTCCAACTCGTTGCAGATCGCATACCCAGTTCCGTTTAGGGCGGCATAGCGTCGGTGCCGCGATCCGTACAGCACACTCAAAGAGCCAGAGCGGATGATGACATGCCCGGGGCAAGGCGGTTGGAACCAGCCTCACAAATAAAGAAGCCCCCGTAATCCCGTCAGCTCCGACACCCCGCCGGCACGTGGCTGTTCTCGCCCGCCGTTCTGATGCACGCCCAACGGATGGCGTCATCCTGCGTGAAGCTCGGCCTCAGCAGAACGGTCACATTTCCGGCTCTCAGCGTAGTGACCACCGTGATGACGCCGTTTCCAGTACACGTCATTGACACCACGTTGGTTGTTGCCGTCGCCTGTCCTTCCACGCCCCGGCAGGCCGTCGCGTTCAACGCATTGGCGCTATTGATGTTCTCCCCCACCGTAACCTTGGGAGCCGATGCAATCAGCAAAGCCTCGGTTACCCTGGCCCGTATCGTGTAATCCTGATAAGCAGGCAAGGCAATCGCCGCCAAAATGGCGATGATCGCCACAACGATCATCAACTCAATCAGGGTGAACCCCTTCGCACTCTTCACTACATGCCCCCCAGTCGGCCATTCAACTGACTGGCAAGCACTTATCGTGCCAAGAGAACGCTATCAGTCCTTGGTCACACGGTTGATTTCGGCCAAGCTTGTAGTGCCGGCTGCCGCTTTCACCAGAGCAGATTGCCGCAGATCGTTGATGCCGGCGCGTTGCGCAGCCTCAGCAATCTGGATTGCATTGCCGCCTTCCAGGACGATCACCGAGATCTCTTCGCTCATCGGCATCACCTGGTAAATACCGGTTCGGCCCTTGTAGCCCTCGGTGCACTCGTCGCAGCCAACCGGTTCGTAGAGGGTGATACCTGCATCCAGTTGGGCCTGGGTGAACCCCTCCGCCAGCAGCGCGTTGTCCGGGAGGTTCGCTGGCCGCTTGCAGTTGCTGCACAACCGGCGAGCCAGACGCTGTGCAATGACCAGGGTCACCGAACTGGTGATGTTGAACGGAGCAATGCCCATGTTCATCAGTCGGGCGATCGTTTGTGGGCCGTCATTGGTATGCAGGGTGGACAGCACCATGTGCCCGGTCTGCGCCGCCTTGACCGCGATTTCAGCCGTTTCGAGGTCACGGATTTCGCCGACCATGATGATGTCCGGATCCTGTCGCAGGAAGGAGCGCAGAGCAGCGGCGAAGGTCATGCCGCGCTTGACGTTCTGCTGCACCTGGTTCACACCCGGCAGGCGGATTTCTACCGGATCCTCGGCAGTGGAGATGTTGCGCGTTTCGTCGTTGAGGATTCCCAGCGCGGTATACAGCGACACCGTCTTACCCGACCCCGTGGGGCCGGTGACCAGCACCATGCCGTAGGGCTTGTGGATGGCCTCAAGGAACAGTCGTTGCTGTTCGGGCTCGTAGCCGAGCTTATCGATACCCAGCTTGGCGGCACTGCCGTCCAGGATACGCAGCACCACCTTTTCACCAAACAGGGTCGGCAGGGTGCTGACGCGGAAGTCGATCTGCTTGGTCTTGGACAGGTTGAGCTTGATGCGCCCGTCCTGCGGCACGCGCTTTTCGGCGATGTCCAACTGCGACATGACCTTGAGGCGCGCAGCAATGCGCTGGCTCAGCTTGACTGGCGCCTTGGCCACGTTCTTCAGCAGGCCGTCGATACGGAACCGCACGCGGTAATCATCTTCATAAGGCTCGAAATGGATATCGGAAGCGCCCTTGCGGATCGCATCCACCAGCACCTTGTTGACGAACTTCACCACCGGGGTGTCATCACCCTTGGCATCCACCCCGGATTCCGTGGTGCCGCCCTCGTCGTCGTTGACCGAGACCTCAAGGTCTCCCATGCCTTCGTCATCGCCGCCGAGCGAATTCCCCAGGGCGTCATGCTTGGACTGCCATTGCTCCAGTGTGCGCCTGATCTGGTCCTCATCGACCAGGATCGGCTCGACCACCAGATTGGTGTGAAACTTGATCTCATCCAGTGAGTGGGTCGGGTCGCTGGTGCCAACGAACAGCTTTCCGCCCCGCTTGAACAACGGCAACACGTGGTGCTTGCGCAGCAGCTCCTCGCTCACCAGGCTGATCGCACTCTGCGCACTGTCGAACACGTTGACGTCCAACAACGGCATGCCGAATTCCAGTGCATTGGCCGCAGCCAGTTGCGCCGGGGTGACCAGCTTCTTCTCTGCGAAATACTGTGGCAGCGGCTGCTTGGCTGCACTTGCCTTGGCCATTGCTTCGCGGGCGGCGGCTTCCTCCAGCGCACCGTCCTGTACCAGACGGCGCGCGATACCGGTAATGCCGACAAGGTTGGCGGTAGCAATAGCGTTCATGCGTGGTTCCCCGGACGACTTTCAGGCGTGTAGCGTAATTTATCGCAAAAAAAACCCCGCATGTGCGGGGCTTTTTTCAGCTACTGAACTTCAAACATCACGGACGGCATTCGGCCGGACGGAACTTCGCAGCCAGCGTGCCGCCGGTGTTGCAGACCCAGGTCACGTTGCTGGCCGGGGGGGTGCCCACAACCAGGGCCGGGGACGGGGTGAAGACGATGGTACCGCCGCCTGCGCGAGCAGTGGTGGTGAGGGTGATCACGCCGTTGGCAGCGATGCCAACCGAAGCGGTGTTCGGGGTGGCGGTCGGCGGGGTGTAGCCGCTGGCGAAGGCGTTGCCGTTGGCAGCGTTTTCGACAACGCTCACCTTGGCAGCGGACACCAGGCCCATGCCTTCAGCAACGCGCGAACGGACGGTGTAGTCCTGGTACGCCGGCAGTGCGATGGCGGCCAGGATGGCGATGATCGCGACAACGATCATCAGTTCGATAAGGGTAAAGCCCTGCTGCTTCTTCATGTGTACATCCCCTAGAGGTAGATAGTTAGCGAACACTGGGACGAAGCCTGGCCGATGGACCGGCCGAGCAAGGCTGACGCCCGTGCGGGTGGTTGATAGCAGGTTGCGTGCCAAGTTCCCGGCAATGCTCCCCAGCATTTCCCCGGCGCAATGATGGCAGCAATCTTCAGGATTGGAACCCCCCGCGCAACAAAGTGAGACCCACCCAGCATAGTGACGTGTTGCGTCACCTTCTGACGGATCCGGCCCGTGCCGCGGGTCATGGTCTGCCGTGCAAGAGGGATGCCACTGCGGGCCGGAACCGGCTACCATTCGGCCAGAAGCCCGCCTGGGGATGGCGCGGCCGGGGAGCCTTACATGTCTGTCAGCCGTAGTGCGATCAAGAAAGAGCCCGTGGCGCGTAGCACCATGGAGATGCAGCCGTTTGTCTGGGAGGGGACCGACAAGCGGGGTGTGAAGATGAAGGGCGAGCAGGTGGCGAAGAACGCCAACCTGCTGCGCGCCGAGCTGCGCCGCCAAGGCATCATGCCGGGGGTGGTCAAGCCCAAGCCCAAACCGTTGTTCGGTGCGGCCGGTAAAGCCGTGGGGGCGAAGGACATTTCTTTCTTCAGCCGCCAGATGGCCACCATGATGAAGTCCGGCGTGCCGATCGTGAGCGCCCTGGAAATCATTGGCAGCGGACACAAGAATCCGCGCATGAAGAAGCTGGTGGACGGAATCCGCACCGATATCGAGGGTGGCTCGTCGCTGTATGAGGCCATCAGCAAACACCCGGTGCAGTTCGACGAGCTCTACCGAAACCTGGTACGGGCCGGTGAAGGCGCTGGCGTGCTGGAAACCGTGCTGGACACGGTGGCCACCTACAAGGAGAACATCGAAGCGCTGAAGGGCAAGATCAAGAAGGCGCTGTTCTATCCTGCCATGGTGGTGGCGGTGGCGATCATTGTCAGCGCGATCCTGTTGATCTTCGTGGTCCCGCAATTCGAAGAAGTGTTCTCCGGTTTCGGCGCGGAATTGCCCGCCTTCACCCAGATGATCGTCAGCCTGTCCCGGTTCACTGTGTCGTACTGGTGGCTGATCGGGTTGATCTTCGGCGGCGCCTTTGCCGGGTTCATTTACACCTACAAGCGCTCGCCCAAGCTGCAACACACCATGGATCGCCTGATCCTGAAGGTGCCGGTGATCGGCGAGATCATGAACAACAGCGCCATCGCGCGCTTCGCCCGCACCACTGCCGTGACCTTCAAGGCCGGTGTGCCGCTGGTCGAAGCGCTGGGCATCGTAGCCGGCGCAACCGGCAACAAGGTGTACGAGGAGGCCGTGCTGCGGATGCGCGACGACGTGGCGGTCGGCTACCCGGTCAATATGGCCATGAAGCAGGTCAACATCTTCCCGCACATGGTCATCCAGATGACCGCCATCGGCGAAGAGGCCGGTGCGCTCGATACCATGCTGTTCAAGGTGGCCGAGTACTATGAGCAGGAGGTCAACAATGCCGTGGACTCCCTGAGCAGCCTGTTGGAGCCGATGATCATGGTGTTCATTGGTACTATTGTCGGCGGCATGGTGATCGGCATGTACCTGCCCATCTTCAAACTCGGCGCCGTCGTCGGCTAAGGACACCATGGCATTTCTAGACCAGCATCCCGGCCTCGGCTATCCCGCCGCGGCCGCACTGGGGCTGTTGATCGGCAGCTTCCTCAACGTGGTCATCCTGCGCCTCCCCAAGAGGCTGGAATGGCAGTGGAAGCGCGACGCCCGCGAGGTGCTGGAGCTGCCGGACATCTACGAGCCACCCCCGCCCGGGATCGTGGTCGAGCCATCGCACTGCCCGCACTGCAAGCACAAGCTGTCCTGGTACGAGAACATCCCGCTGTTCAGCTGGCTGGTACTGCGCGGCAAGTGTCGCCATTGCCACGCACCGATCTCGATCCAGTACCCGCTGGTGGAACTGATCACCGGGCTGCTGGTGGTGGCCAGTGTCTGGCAGTTCGGCTTCGGCTGGCAGGGCTTTGGCGCCATCGTGCTGAGCTGCTTCCTGGTCGCCCTGTCCGGGATCGACCTGCGCACCCAGCTGCTGCCCGACCAGCTCACCCTGCCACTGATGTGGCTGGGGCTGATAGGCAGTATCGACAACCTGTACATGCCGGCCAAACCGGCCCTGCTCGGCGCCATCGCCGGGTACCTGTCGCTCTGGTCGGTGTGGTGGCTGTTCAAGCAGATCACCGGCAAGGAAGGCATGGGTCACGGCGATTTCAAGCTGCTGGCCGCGCTGGGCGCCTGGTGCGGGTTGAAGGGCATCCTGCCGATCATCCTGCTGTCGTCGGTGATCGGCGCGATCCTGGGCTCCATCTGGCTGTATTCGCGCGGCCGCGACCATGCCACGCCGATCCCGTTCGGGCCCTACCTGGCCATTGCTGGCTGGATCGTGTTCATGTGGGGCGAGCCGCTGATCGACGCGTACATGAGAATGTCCGGCCTGCGCTGAGGGCACGGCGATGAGTCAGTTCGTGGTGGGGTTGACCGGCGGCGTGGCCGCCGGCAAAAGCGAAGTCAGCCGCCGCTTCGAGGCATTGGGCATCGTAGTGGCCGATGCCGATGTCGCCGCCCGCGCGGTGGTGGCGCCCGGCAGCGACGGCCTGGACCGGATCGTGGCGCACTTTGGTTCCGGGATCCTGCTGGCCGATGGCCAGCTGGACCGTGCCGCGCTGCGCCAGCGCATTTTCGCCTCCGCCCAGGAGCGGCAGGCGCTGGAAGCCATTACCCACCCTGCCATCCGCGAGCTGCTGCGGCGCACCTGCGAAGAGGCGGCCAGCCCCTACGCCATTGCGGCCATTCCGTTGCTGACCGAGGCCGGTGGCCGCCAGCGCTACCCGTGGCTGGACCGGATCCTGGTGGTGGATGCGCCGGTGGCCGTGCAGCATGCGCGGCTGATGCAGCGTGACGGGACGAATGCTGATCTTGCCGATCGGATGATTGCCGCACAGGCCAGCCGCGAGGAACGCCTGGCGCTGGCCGATGATGTGGTGGTCAATGATGGGCACCCGGAGCAGCTGCAGGCCGAGGTGGAGCGGTTGGACCGGGCTTATCGGCAGCTGGCGTCGTAGAGCCACGCCCTGCGTGGCTGCGGGTTGCGCGGCGAAGAGCAGCCACGCAAGGCGTGGCTCTACCGATGGGATGGTGGGCTGCGAAGAGCAGCCACGCAGGGCGTGGCTCTACCGATGGGATGGTGGGCTGCGAAGAGCAGCCACGCAGGGCGTGGCTCTACGCTGGGGAGAACGCCAGGGTGGCTATTACGCCGCGTTGCTCGCCTGGGCGTACGTTTACCTGCCAGCCGTACAGGTCGCACAGGCGGCTGACGATGGACAGGCCGATGCCGCCGCCCTGCGAGTGGCCAGCATGGGTGCCGCGGTAACCGCGCTGGAACAGCTTGGCCGCGTCTTCGGCGCTCAGGCCGGGGCCGCTGTCGATCACTTCCACCCGGTTGCCGGTGACCACCACCCGCACCGAGCCTTCCTGCGAATACTTCACGGCGTTGCCGATCAGGTTGCCCAGTGCCACCGAGAGGGCCGATTCGGGCGCGTCGATGACCAGCTCGCGGTCACCTTCCAGGATCAGCTCCAGCGGCTTGCCACCGAGCTGGGCGCGGTGCGAATCCAGCAGCTGTTCGGCCACGCGGGCCACGTTGCTGCTGCCCTGCCCGCGCTCATTACGCGACAGCAGCAGCAGCGAGCCGATCAGGTCGGTGCACTGCTGTTCGGCGCGCTGGATGCGCTGCAGGCGCTGCAGCACCTTCGGGTCCAGATCGGGACGGGTCAGCAGCAGCTCGGTGGCGCCACGGATCACCGCCAGCGGGGTGCGCAGTTCGTGGCTGACGTCGGCATTGAACTCACGATCGCGCTGGACCACTTCGGTCAGGCGCGCGGAATAATCATCCAGGGCCTGTGCCAGCTGCCCCACTTCGTCGTCCGGGAACCGTGGCGCCAGTGGCTCCGGATCGCTGGTGCCGCCGCGATACGCACGCAGGCGCGCGGCCAGGTCCGAAACCGGCTTCATCACCTTCGACGCCGACCACCAGCCCAGCACCAGCGACAGCGCACTGAACACCAGCACCGAGAAGAACAGCGCGCGGTTCAACTGGCCTTCGCCACGCAGGCTTTCGGTCATGTCGTAGGCGAGGAAGAACCACGCCTCTGGGGTTTTGCGTACCGCCAGCTTGTAGGAGAAGGGGTTGTTCTCCTCGTCCATCCCGCTGACGTTGTAGTTGCCATTGGAGAACGCGGCCCATTCGGGGCGCTCCTCGCGGACCCGGTCGAATTTGTCGGCGGGATATACGAACGCCCGGATCTGCTGCACGGGCAGGTCGGGGCTGCGCGACGGGTCCAGCTGGAACCGCCGCGCGTATTCGTCGATGTTGCGGTTCATCACATCTTCGACGAGCTGGTTCTCCACACGCGCGCGCGTCCAGTTCGTGGCGAACGCGAACAGCGTGGTCAGGCAGAAGCCCAACAGCACGAATGAGACGATGATGCGGCTGCGCAACCGGCGCCGGTACGGCGCGCGGCGGCGGCTTCCCCTGTCGCTCACCGGATCAGACTTCCGGCGCGGCGATTCGGTATCCGATGCCATGGCGGGTCTGGATCAACGGCACCTCGAACGGCTTGTCGACCACGGCGCGCAGGCCGTGGATGTGCACGCGCAGCGAATCGGAATCGGGCAGTTCTTCGCCCCACACGCGGGTTTCCAGCTCCTGGCGGGTGACCACGGCCGGTGCGGCTTCCATCAGCGCCTGCAGGATCTTCAGCGCGGTCGGGTTGAGCTGCAGCAGCTTGCCCTGGCGGCGAACCTCCAGGGTGTCCAGGTTGTATTCCAGGTCGCCGGTTTCCAGCACCCGGGTCTGCACGCCCTTGCCGCGACGCGACAGGGCGTTCAGGCGTACTTCCACTTCCTGCAGCGCGAACGGCTTGATCAGGTAGTCGTCGGCACCGGAATCGAAGCCGGCCAGCTTGTTGTCCAGCGAATCGCGTGCGGTCAGCATCAGCACCGGGGTCTGCTTGCGCGCTTCGTTGCGAAGCTTGCGGCAGACCTCGATGCCGTCCATGCCCGGCAGATTGAGATCCAGCACGATCGCGTCGAACTCATGCACGACCGCCAGGTGCAGGCCGGTCACACCGTCAGCGGCGAAGTCGACGGTGTGACCGCGGTCTTCGAGGTAGTCGCCAAGGTTGGCGGCGATGTCGCTGTTGTCTTCAATTACTAGGATGCGCACGGGTACCTCGGGGTTCGGATTAAGTCGCGGTCCCCGCACCGGAGGGTGCGGGGACCATGATCAGCGGATGGACCATACAGGGTCCCGTCTTAACATTTCGTACCCGTGCCAAGGCGTGAAGAGCAGTCAGTCCATCGGAATCAACTGAGAGCGGTTCGCGTCGCGCATGTTTTTGCGGGCCGCCTCCAACGCATCGCGACGCTGGGCGACGGTCATGCACACGTTGTTGGGGAAGTTACTGCCCACGGTCTTCTCGCGGCGGCACACCACGCGGCTGTCCGCATGGCTGCGGGTCAGGATGGTATTGACCTTCTCCTGCTCGTTGAAAATCGCCACCTGCTTCTGCGGCGGGAGCTGGTCAACGCGCTCGTGATCGCCGATCTCGGACTGGATCTGGCTGAGTGACGCTTTGACCGTGCTTTTGTCCTGCAGGGTCAGCTCGCTGTACTCATCACTGGACATGGCCAGTTCCACTTCCCGGATCTGTTCAGAGACGGGTTTTGCCCCGCCCATCTGAACCGGGTCCTTGCTCGGTTTACCCTGGGCTTCCACCGAGCCCAGCAGTGCTAACAGCAAAACAATCGAACCAATGCGGTACATATGCTTCCACCCATCCTTCCATGAACGAAGCATTACTTTACGAGTCCGTCGCCGCCGAAACAACGTGACCTCCGGCAGGGCATAAAAAGGCCCGGGTAGCTGCCCACCCGGGCCTGAAGTCATTCCCGATTACCGTTATCTGCTGAGGAGGGCAGAGCTGCGGTTCGTTGAAGCCTACGCGGGCGGCGATTAAACAGGTGTTAAAACCCGCTCGAACCGACCCGTTAATTTTCAATTCTTTGATTTTACAGGCTTTTTTACTGCAGCCACCTGGGCTGCGACATGTTCGATGATCTTCCCCGCCAGATCGTCCTGGCTGATGCCCTCGATACCTTCCAGGCCGGGCGTGGAGTTCACTTCCAGCACCAGCGGCCCACGGCTGGAGCGGATCAGGTCGACCCCGGCGATGCCCAGCCCCAGCGCGCGTGCCGAGCGCACGGCCACCTGCTGCTCGGCGCGGCTGGCCTTCGCCGCGCGGGCGCTGCCGCCGGCGTGCAGGTTGGACCGGAAGTCGCCGTCCGGCGCCTGGCGCTGCATCGCCGCCACCACCTGGTCACCCACCACCAGGCAGCGCAGGTCCGCGCCCTGCGCTTCGCCGATGAATTCCTGCATCAGGAAATTGGCATACAGGCCCCGCAGGGCTTCGACGATGCCGCGCGAGGCGCTGGCCTTCTCGGTCAGGATCACCCCCCTGCCCTGCGTGCCTTCATTGAGCTTCACCACGTGCGGCGGCGGGCCGAGCATGGACAGCAGATCGACGGTGTCGTCAGGGTTGTCGCCAAACACCGTTACCGGCATGTCGATGCCCTTGGAGGCCAGGATCTGGTGCGCGCGCAGTTTGTCGCGGGCGCGCAGGATCGCGTCGGACGGATTTGGCGTAACCGCCCCCATCATCTCGAACTGGCGCAGCACGGCGGTGCCATAGCGGGTGACCGAAGCACCGATGCGCGGAATCACCGCGTCCACCCCGGTGATGGGCCGGCCCTTGTAGTGCAGGGTGAATCCGTTGGCGGCGATGCGCATGTAGCAGCGCAGCGGGTCCAATACGCGCACGGTGTGCCCCCGCGAACGCGCCGCGTCCACCAACCGCCGCGTGGAGTACAGCTTGCTGTTGCGGGAAAGGATGGCCAGTTTCATTGCGGCATGGGGATGGGGAAAGCGCGAAGCATAGCGCGCAGCGGCCAAGGAAGGATGACGGCCTCGCGATGCGCCATGGATCTGAACACTTCAGCGCGCAGCGCACCTGTATAGGCAGCTTGTCTCTCTACCCTCACTTGATCCGCTGCCCACCCTCACGGGCCGCCGCGTAGCGTCGAATGCATCAGAACGCCGAACGACGCCCACTACCGGGCCGGCAGGTGTGGTCGATATCCGACCCGCCCACCCACGCAGCGGCACACGCCCCTGCCATCCAGGAGTTACGCCCCATGTTCATGCATAACAAGCGCCTCATGTACACCGTGCACGTCGAACGCCCCGACCCCGCGCTTGCCGCGCTGCTGCTCGAGCAGTTTGGTGGCCCGCAGGGCGAACTCGCCGCCGCCATGCGCTACTTCACCCAGGCCCTGGCCGAAGAAGACGCCGGTCGCAAGGACCTGCTGCTGGATGTGGCCACGGAAGAACTGAGCCATCTGGAGATCATCGGCTCGGTGATTGCGATGCTCAACAAGGGCGTCAAGGGTGAGCTCTCCGAAGGCATGATCGAAGCGATCGAGATGCGCGGGCTGACCCAGAACAGCACCAGCCATACCCAGTCCATCCTGTATGGCGGCGGGCCGGCGCTGGTCAACTCCAGCGGAGTGCCGTGGAGCGCGGCCTACATCGATTCGATCGGCGACCCGACCGCGGACCTGCGCTCCAACATCGCAGCCGAGTCGCGCGCGAAGATCGTCTACGAGCGTCTGATCAATGTCACCGACGACCCCGGCATCAAGGACGCGCTGCGCTTCCTGATGACCCGCGAGATCGCGCACCAGAAGTCGTTCGAGAAGGCGCTGTATGCCATTGAACCGAACTTCCCGCCGGGCAAGCTGCCGGGCGATCCGGAGTTCACCGATGTGTACATGGACATGTCGCAGGGCGATGGGGACGTGGAAGGGCCGTGGAACAGCGGCGAGCAGTGGACCGTGATCTCGTCGCGCGAAGAGCAGTACGCGCTGGACGGCGGCGACGGCGAAGCCACCGTTGATGGCCTGACCGAAGCCCAGGAGGATGCGCTGGACGCGCTGGCGGTCCGCACCGCCTCCGATCCTGATTCCGACCCGCTTACCGGTGCCGAGCTGGGCTCGGGACGCGTTCGCGGCGACGAGCCTGCCGACGCCCTGCTGGGTTGACGACGGTGCAGTGGATCGGCGGCTTCGAAGGCGCCGACCACGTCAACGGCAGCGGGAGACCGCTGTCGATGGCCCGCGACAGCGGTCACCTGGGTCGGCTGGATGCCGACTACCGGCGCCTGCGCCGGATGGGATTCACGGCAGTAAGGGAGAGCGTCGGCTGGCGCTTGTCCGAAAACGCAGGGGTGTTCGACTTCCACGACCTGCATGCACGCATGCTGGCCGCAGCGCGCCAGCGCATCGAGATCCGCTGGACGCTGATGCATTACGGCACGCCGGCGGATATCGATCTGCTGGACGGCGACGACGATGTTTTCGTCGAACGCTTCGCGCGGTTCTGCAGGTCGACGGCTGTCGCACTGAGCGGCTACCCGCACGCCATGCCGCGCATCGTGACGCCGATCAATGAACTGTCGTTCCTGTGCTGGGCCGCGACCCGGACGGGGTTGATCCATCCACATCGGGGGGACCGTCATGACGATGCGGGACGGCTGAAATCACGATTGATCCGCGCCGCGCTGGCAGGGTGCCGTGCGTACCGCGAGATCGAACCCGGGGCGCGGATGATGTGGGTTGAACCGTTGATCCACGTCGCCACCCCGCCTGACCTGCCCGGTCTGCGCGGCGAGGCCCTGCAGCACTGCGAAAGCCAGTTCGAGGTGATGGACGCGCTGATCGGACGCACGCGGCCTGAACTGGGCGGTGATCCCGCCTGCGTGGACCTGATCGGCCTGAACTACTACCACGGCAACCAGTGGGAGGCCGGCAGCCACCGCTCCCTGGACTGGCACCGCGATGATCCCCTGCGGCTGCCGCTGTCACGGCTGCTGCGAAAGGTCCATGAGCGTTACCGGCTGCCGATGACCCTCAGTGAGACCAGCCACGTGGGCAGCGGACGCGCGGCCTGGCTGCGCGAGGTCGTCACCCAGGTGGACCACGCCACTGCAGGCGGCGTCCCGATCGAGGGCATCTGCCTGTATCCGGTGATGGATCGTCCGGATTGGGAAGACCCCGGTCATTGGCATCAAAGCGGTCTGTGGGACATCCCTGCGCGATCGCCCACTGCGTCACCCGTACTCGTGCGCGACTACGCCCAGGCTTACCTGGCGGCGCGGTCCGCCGGCCTTTCCGCATCACCTTCCCCAGGACACCCGACCATGCACCAGCTCCTTGTCTTCTCGCATCTCCGCTGGGATTTCGTCTACCAGCGCCCGCAGCACCTGCTCTCGCGCTTTGCCCAGCGGTGGGATGTGGTGGTTTTCGAAGAGCCGGTCCATGACCCCGGCAGCCCGGCCTGGCTGGAGGTGCTGCGGCCCTGCATCGGCGTGACCGTACTGCGCCCGCACACCCCGATTGCCGACCCCGGCTTTGCCGACGCGCAGTTCCCGGCGCTGGCCGAACTGCTGCAGGACTGGCTGGCCGGAAATGGCGAGCCTGGCATGGCGGTGTGGCTGTACACGCCGATGGCGCTGCCCCTGCTGCACGGGCTGGCCCCGGGCGCGATCATCTACGACTGCATGGATGAGCTGGGCGCGTTCAAGAATGCGCCCGAGCGCCTGATGGACCGGGAGCGCACGCTGCTGGAGGTGGCCGATCTGGTGTTCACCGGCGGCCCCGCGCTGCAGGATGCCAAGGCGCCACACAACCCGAAGGTGCTGTGCTTCCCCAGCAGCGTGGACGTTGCCCACTTCGCGCAGGGCCGGGGGGCGTTGCCGCCCGCCGCGCAGGGCGCTTCGCCGCGCCTGGGCTTCTTCGGCGTGCTCGACGAGCGCCTGGACCTGGCGCTGCTGGAGGCGCTGTCGGCCTCGCATCCGGACTGGCAGATCGACCTGGTCGGCCCGGTGGTCAAGATCGACCCTGCCACCATGCCGCAGGCGGCCAACCTGCACTACCTCGGCCAGCGCGACTACGCCGAGCTGCCCGGCCTGGTCGCCGGCTGGGATGTCTGCCTGCTGCCGTTCGCGATGAATGCCTCCACCGCCTTCATCAGCCCGACCAAGACCCTGGAATACATGGCGGCCCGGAAGCCGGTGGTGACCACACCGGTGCGCGACGTGGTGCGGCTGTATGCCACCGGCGTGCAGGTGGGCGACACCCCCGCAGCCTTCATCCGTGCGTGCGAAAGCGCGCTGGCCGAGCAGGAACCGGCGCGACAGCAGCGGATTGCCGTGCAGGACCGTCTCACCGCGGCCACCTCCTGGGACCAGACCGCGGACGACATGGCCACCTGCGTGGTGCAGGCCATGGCCGATGGGCTCAACGCCCGCGCCCAGGCGTACCTGGGCGGTGACCACGTGGTGGCGATCGAGGACGCACCGGTGCCGTGCCTGATCCTTGGCGCCGGGCCTACCGGCCTGTCGGCGGCGTATCACTATGGCGAAGGCAGCGTGCTGGTGGAACGCGAGCAGACGGTGGGCGGGTGGTGCCGCTCGATCGACGACCAGGGTTTCCGCTTCGACCATGCGGGGCACATCATGTTTTCCAACGACGCCTACGTGCTCAAGCTTTACGAGACGCTGCTGGGCAACAACCTGCATTGGCAGAACCGCGAAGCCTGGGTGTTCAGCAAAGGCGTACATACCCGTTACCCGTTCCAGGGCGCGTTGCATGGCCTGCCACCGGCGGTGCTGAAGGAATGCCTGGTCGGGGCGATCGAAGCGCGGTTCGGCGCACTCGACGGCAGTGCTGCGGCACCGGCCAGGCCGGTGGCCACGGCGGTGCGCGAGTTGTCGGCCATGGCCGCCAATGACGCCATGGATTGCTGTGCCGACGGCGCGGTGCCGGATGCGGAGGGCGTGGGCGATCCGAAGGACCTGGCCACCCCGGCCAAGGTCACCCCGTTCGCGCGGCGCGGCACGCCGGCCAACTTCGAGGAGTTCATCTATCAGGTGTGGGGCGCGGGCGTGGCCAGGCACTTCGCGGTGCCCTACAACGTCAAGCTGTGGACGGTCCCGCTGCGCGAGATGGAGACCTCGTGGCTGGGCGGGCGCGTGCCGATGCCGAACCTGGAGGAAATGATCGAAGGTGCGCTGGAACCAGTGGCATCGCCGGTTGGGCCCAACGCGCGCTTCGGTTACCCGCTGCACGGCGGTTTCCAGGCCCTGATGGACGGATTCCTCCCGCACCTGGAAGGCAAGCTCCTGCTGGGCAAGACCGCCACGGCCATTTCGGTGCGCCGCCGCCAGGTGACCTTCTCCGACGGCCATCGCATGCGCTGGCAGCAGCTGGTGAGCACCCTGCCCCTGCCCGAGTTCGTGCGGCTGATCGGCGATGAAGCGCCGGAGCGCGTCCGCGCCGCGGCGGCCGGGCTGCGCCATGTTTCAGTGCGCTGCGTGAACCTGGGCATCGGCCGCGAAAATCTGACCGACAAGCACTGGATCTACTACCCGGAAGACACGATCTTCCATCGCATCTTCGTGCAGGGAAACGCGAGCCCGCACAACAACCCGCCCGGCGGCTTCGGGCTCACCTGTGAGATCACCTACTCGCCGACCAAGCCGCTGCCGGTCGACGGCGATGCGTTGATCGAACGCTGCATCCGCGAGTGCATCGAGGTAGGCATGATGACCGCCGACGACACGGTGCTCACCGCATCGATCGTGGACATGCCATATGCCTACGTGCTCTACGACCACATGCGCGCGGCGAACGTGGAGACCATCCGCAGCTGGCTGCTCACCCACGACATCGTGCTGGCCGGCCGCTACAGTGAGTGGGAGTACTACAACTCCGACCATGCCTTCCTGGCCGGGCGCCGCGCGGCCGGACAGGTGCGCAGCGCGTTGACCGTACGCCGGGCGGGCACCACATGATCGCCGCGCGCGCTACCCAGGGCCCGGACTCCGGCCTGCCCTTCCAGCCCACCGGCACGACGCTGATCCTGGTCAGCGGCGGCACCGGCTACATCGGGTCGCATACCTGCGTCTGCCTGCAGGATGCCGGCTTCAGCGTGCTGGTGGTGGACAACCTGAGCAACAGCAGCGAGGACGTGCTGTCGGCCATCGCGGCGATCAGCGGCCGCCGCCCGTTGTTCGAGCACGCCGATGTGCGCGACGCCGCCGCCATGAATGCCATTGTGGACCGCTACCGGCCCCTGGCGGCGATCCACTTCGCCGGGGTGAAGTCGGTGGCCGAGTCGGTGCGCGAACCGGTGATGTACTACGACAACAACGTCAGCGGCTCGCTGACGCTGCTTGCGGCCATGACGCGGCAGGGTCCGCCGTGTCTGGTGTTCAGCTCGTCGGCCACGGTGTACGGCGAGCCGGACGCACTTCCGCTGCAGGAAGGCCATCCATTGCGGCCGGAGAGCGCATACGGCCGCAGCAAGATGATGGTCGAGCTGATCCTGGCCGATGTCTGCGCGGCCGACGCCGACGCTTCGGTGGTGACCCTGCGCTACTTCAACCCGGTCGGCGCGCATCCCGGGGGCGGGCTGGGGGAGTCGCCCTTGGGCGTGCCCGAGAACCTGATGCCGTACCTGGGCCGGGTCGCCTCCGGGGAAACCGCCCTGCTGAGGGTGTTCGGCGACGATTACCCCACCTGCGACGGCACCTGCGTGCGCGATTACGTGCACGTCATGGACCTGGCCGAAGCGCATGTTGCGGCCGTGCGGCTGGCCCTGCAGGCGCCCGGCCTGCGGGTGGCGAATCTTGGCACCGGTGTGGGCGTGTCGGTACTGGGCCTGGTACGCGCGTATGCCGCGGCGTGCGGCCATCCGCTGGCCTACCAGGTCGTGGCCCGGCGGGCCGGCGACGTGGCCTGTTATTACGCCGATCCCACGCGCGCCGCCGCCCTGCTCGGCTGGACCGCACAACGGGACATCCATGAGATGTGCGGCGATGCGTGGCGCTTCGCCAGCACCGTGTAGCCCATCTTCACGATGCTACGCGTATGCATAACAAAGGCCCCTCTAGCGTGTGATCAACGCCGCGAGGTGATCGCCCAACCAGCCAGGAGGTGCAGGTGGACCAGAAAAGTGCGATGGAGGGCGTTACCGCCCGATGGCCGGACCGCATCTGGGTGGTCCGGCATGGCCAGAGTGCAGGCAATGTGGCGCGCGACCACGCCGAGGCCGAGGGCATCACGTTGATCGAACTGGAGCATCGCGATGCCGATGTTCCGCTGTCTGCGCTGGGGGAACGCCAATCGGCGGCGCTCGCAGACTGGGTCGGGAAGATGCCCGAAGCGGATCGTCCGACCGTCGTGCTGGTGTCCCCCTATGTGCGGGCACGCCAGACCGCCGAAGCCGTTGCGGCCGTGCTTGGCCATCCCAGCAACGCCTTGATCGTGGATGAGCGGCTTCGCGAAAAAGAATTCGGGGTACTGGACCGATACACCTCGAGCGGCATCCGGGCGACGTTTCCCGAGTTGGCCGAACAGCGCAAGCTGGTGGGCAAGTTCTATTTCAGGCCACCCGGTGGCGAGAGCTGGTGCGACGTCATCCTGCGCCTGCGCGGCGTGATTGCCGACCTGCAGCGCAGCCATGTGGGTGCGAACGTGATGGTCGTGGGCCATCAGGTCATCGTCAACTGCATGCGCTACCTGCTGGAAGGACTGGATGAGCGCGCGATCCTCGATATCGACCGCGAAGGCGATGTGCCCAACTGCGGGGTGACCGAATACCGGGCATCCGACGCCGGTGATGCGCTGGAACTGGTGGCGACCAACTTCGTTCCTGCCGAACTGGCGCAGCAGGGCCGCACCGGCGCGCCGGATACGCCGGCGGGAGCGCGGTGAAATGAAACGGCCTGTTGTCCGTGACCTGACCCCCGCCGCGCTGCAGGCGATGCCCCTGCCGGCGCCTGGGACCAGCAAAGAGGACCGGGGGCGGCTATGCGTCGTGGGCGGCTCGGTCCAGGTCCCCGGCGCGGCGCTGCTGGCTGCGGAGGCGGCGCTGCGCGCCGGGGCAGGCAAGCTGCAGATCGCGACGGTGCGCTCCTGCGCCACGGCGCTGGGGGTGGCGGTTCCCGAAGCGCTGGTGCTTGGTCTGCCCGAGGACGCAACCGGCGAGATCGCGCCCGGCAGCCCTGCCCTGCAAGCCGCCTTGGAGCAATGCGACGCCGTCCTCGTGGGGCCGGGAATGCGCGCCACGCCGTTCCTGACCCGATTTACGGCGCGGCTGCATCAGATGAAGGCGACCGTTGTGCTCGACGCTGGCGCGCTAAACGGCGGGGTATGCGCCGGAGCGGGCGCCCCGTTCATCCTCACCCCGCACGCGGGCGAAATGGCGTTCATGTGCGGCGGGCGCAAGGAGGACGTTGAGCGCAGCCCGCTGGAGCACGCCGTCGAGATGGCGCGTGCCACGTCCAGCGTGGTGGTCCTCAAGGGGCCGCGAACGTTCATCGTCGGGGCCGATGGAGAGGCATGGCTTCATGAAGGTGGCGGCCCCGGCCTCGGCACTTCCGGCTCCGGCGATGCACTTGCCGGGCTCATCACCGGCTTCGCCGCGCGTGGTGCAACACCGATGGAGGCCGCGTTGTGGGGCGTGTGGACGCACGGGGAAGCGGGTCGGTTGCTTGCTGACTCGGTCGGCCCGCTGGGCTTCCTCGCACGGGAGATTTCCCTGCAGGTGCCGGGAATCCTGCAGCGGTTCAACTACGATGACAGCTAGGGTTATCGCGACTTCTGTGTCGGGACAACAAACGCGCGCAGTTCGGCCATCTTCCGGTCCCGGAACCGCCATACGTCGCTGTAGGTGAACTCTGTTGGCTGGCCATCATCGCCACTGACAACGATGGTGCCGAGCGCCACCACCGTGTCGTCTTCGGCGATGAGGTGATCAACCTTGAACTGCGGTGGGCTGGCGTAGGCGCCCTTCATCCATTGCCGAACCGCCTCTTTGCCTTCCAGCGTGCCCTCGCCCACCGTCGTCCAGCGGATGTCTTCGGTGCAGTGGGAAAGGAATCCCTCATTGTCGCCTGCAACAATGGCCTCGTTGGCCTGTAGCAGGATGGACTTGTTGGTACCAGGCATGTGGATGCTCCACCGATGGCGCAGGACGCCGACGGATGGATGGTCACCGCTGCCAGGTTAATGCGGCGCAAGGAGATTGATAGGGGGGTGTCAGCGCGGGGATCTGGTGGCATGCCGCCACGCTCCATGGTTTGCTGGGCAAACCGTGGAGCGGGTGAAGGGAATCGAACCCTCGTCAGTAGCTTGGGAAGCTACAGCTCTACCATTGAGCTACACCCGCTTGGTGCCGGGGAAGTTTAGTTGCCCGGGGGGTTAAAAGGCAACGGGCGGCATCAGCCGCCCGTTGCTTGCGGCACGACCACCGGTCGTGCCCTACCGGTGTGGGACCGGCGTTACCTCAGAAGCTGCCGCTGACGGTCGCGAACAGGCTCACGTCGCGCTGGCGCTTCTGCATGGCGGTGGTGCTCATGCCGATGTTGCTGGTCAGGCCGAACAGGTTCATGCGCGCACCCAGCACGGCGGTGGCGTAATCCTTGTCGAACTCCAGGCCCGGCACCTTGTACATGCCCACGTCCGGCATGGTCTGCAGCCAGGCGCTGGCCTGCTTGCCATCCTCGAACTCGTGGTCGTAGGTGACCTGCACGTACGGCTTGACGCTGCCGCCGTCGAAGCGGGCCTGCCAGCCGATGCGGCCAACGGTGGAGTCGGCGTCCTGGTCGGCGTAGCCCAGCGCGGTGGCGCTCGGGTTGGATTCGACGTACCCGTCCAGCTTCACCTGCTGCCAGATCACGGCGGCCACCGGACCATGGCGGAAGCCGCCTTCGGTGCCGAATTCATAGCCGGCATTCAGGGCCACGGTGAGGTTGCTGCCTTCCGGCGAGCCGGTGTGGGTGCGTTCGGCCGGGCCGAGCTGGACGCGGCGGGTCACGTCGTAATCCAGCCAGCTGTAGCTGACCTGGCCGTTGACCCACACGTTGTCGCCGTACCAGCCGGCGAACAGGCCCAGGGTCGCATCGGACTGGGTGAAGTCGCCCTTGCTGTTGCCGAAGTCGGCATCCATGCGGCCGTAGCCGCCGAAGCCGCCGACGACCATGCCGTCCTTGGCCCAGTCGATGCCGAACAGGCCGGCCGGGGCCATGCCGTCGTACAGGTCGGCGTGGTCATAGCGCTGCATGTCGCCACGCAGGCCGCCCCACCAGCTCAGGCCATCGGCCGGGCGGCCGTCCAGGTGCGAACCGACCTGGTCGGCACGCGCGCGGCCCACGGTCTGTGCCGAGTGGGTCAGGATCTGCTGGTTGCGCGGGGCTTCCAGGATCGACAGCGTGTACTGGCCCAGCATCTGGTGGGTGGCGGTGGTCGGGTGCACGCCGTCGGCGAACACGTAGTTGTTGGCCGCGTTCGGGTTGACGTAGGCGGTCGGGTTGCAGGTCAGCGACGAGGCCGTGGTGCAGGCCGGGCTGGTGACGTTGACGAACCCGTAGGTACCCGGGCTGGCGACGATTTCCTGCAGGATGTGGAAGGTATCCACCGGGATCACCTGCAGGCCGGCGGCCTTCAGGCCACCGAACAGGGCGTCGTTGTAGGCCTTGGCCAGGGCGGTGCCCTGCGCCATGCCCACCGCGCCGCCGGCGCGCGCGGCCGGGGTCAGGCCGATGTCCGGCAGGGTCGGCACCACGACGTACTGTGCGCCGGCCGCCTTGAGGGTACCCACGATGCCGACCTGGTCGGTCACGGCCGCGCCCAGCGTGGCCTGCAGCGGGGCGCCGGCCTGGATGGCGAACAGGTCGTTGGCGCCGCCCCACACGGTGTACAGCGCGTTGGCGTCGGCCTTGCCGCCGTTGGCGGCCAGGTACTGCGCGGTCTGGGTCTTGAGCGAGTAGACCGGGATCGCCGGGGTGCCCGGGGCCAGGGTCTGGGTGCTGTCGACGCCGACGCGGGCGCCGCCGATGGCGTAATTGTCGCCGTTCTGGCCATTGCCGTGCGCGGTGGCGTTGGTGCCGTAGTAGTCGGCTACGTACTGCGCCCAGACCCAGCCCGGGTTGGTGGTGAACTGGCCGGTCACCGGCTGCAGCGAGGCCGGCAGCAGCGGACGGAAGTAGCCCTGGTCGGTGAGGCTGTCGCCGATGAAGACGGTCTTCGAATAGGGCGACTGCGCCATCGCCGGCACGGCGGCCAAGGCGATGGCCACGGCCATCAGGGAACGCAGGGGACGCTTGCTGAGCAGCATGGAAAAAACTCCTTTTCGGGTGAGGACAGCCGACGTACGCCGGCGCACGGTGCCATGGTTCCACTGCACCCCGGGTACATCACGCTGCGCTGCGGCATGGCAGGGGCCAGGGGCGCTGGCAACACAGGCGGGACAAGCCGGGACGGGCATCGGTGGGGGCGCAAGGGTACGCAGAAGTGACGACTTTGGGGGACAATCGCGCCATGAACTTCGTCAACATCACGCTCAACGGCGAACACCGCCAGCTTCCGCAAAGTGCCACTGTGCTGGACCTGCTCCAGGTCGATGGCCTCACCGAGCGCCGGGTCGCGGTGGAGGTCAACGGGGAGATCGTGACCCGCAGCCTGCACGGCACGCATGTGCTGCAGGAAGGCGATGTGGTGGAGATCGTGCACGCGTTGGGGGGCGGGTGACGATTGACGGGTCGCGTGGGCCGGCCAACGGCCGGCGCTACCGGGTCTGTGCCGCAGTGGGCTGTGTGATAATTCGCTTATGACTGCTCATTCTTCCCCCGATTCGCTGGTGATCGCCGGCAAGACCTACGCCTCCCGGTTGCTGACCGGGACCGGCAAGTTCAAGGACCTGGATGAAACCCGTGCTGCTACCGACGCAGCCGGCGCCCAGATCGTGACCGTGGCGATCCGCCGCACCAACATCGGGCAGAACCCGGGCGAGCCCAACCTGCTGGATGTGCTGCCGCCAGACCGCTACACGATCCTCCCCAACACCGCCGGCTGCTACACCGCCGAAGACGCCGTGCGGACGTGCCGGCTGGCGCGTGAGCTGCTGGACGGGCACAACCTGACCAAGCTGGAAGTGCTGGGCGACCAGAAGACGCTGTATCCGGACGTGGTGCAGACCCTCAAGGCCGCGGAACAGCTGGTCAAGGATGGTTTCGAGGTCATGGTCTACACCTCCGACGATCCGATCCTGGCCAAGCGGCTGGAAGAGATCGGCTGCGTGGCGGTGATGCCGTTGGCGGCGCCGATCGGCTCGGGGCTGGGCATCCAGAACCGCTACAACCTGCTGGAGATCATCGAAAGCGCGAAGGTGCCGATCATCGTCGATGCCGGCGTGGGTACCGCGTCCGACGCGGCGATCGCGATGGAGCTGGGCTGCGATGGCGTGCTGATGAACACCGCCATTGCCGGTGCGCGCAACCCGGTGCTGATGGCCAGCGCCATGCGCAAGGCGGTGGAAGCCGGACGCGAGGCGTTCCTGGCCGGGCGCATCCCGCGCAAGCGCTATGCGAGTGCGTCGTCGCCGGTGGACGGGTTGATCGGCTGATGACCAATCCCTTCGACAGCGCAGGCGCCAAGGCGCCGCCCAAGCCCTTCACCGTTACCGAAGGCCGCCGCGAGGTGCGCAGCTTCGTATTGCGCCAGGGCCGCTTCACCCCGGCCCAGCAGCGCGCGTTCGACGACCGCTGGCCGCGTTTCGGGCTGGATTTCACCGGCGAGCCGCGTGACCTGGATGCCACCTTCGGGCGCGATGCGCTGAAGGTGCTGGAGATCGGCTTCGGCAACGGTGCCGCGCTGCGCTTTGCCGCGCAGCAGGATCCGAGCCGTGACTACATCGGGCTGGAAGTGCACGCCCCCGGCGTGGGCCGCCTGCTGAACGCACTGGCCGACGACAACGCCGACCACGTGCGCCTGTACCACCACGATGCGGTGGAGGTGCTGGAAAAGGAAATCGCCGACGGCGCGCTGGATGAAGTGCGGATCTATTTCCCCGATCCGTGGCACAAGAAGCGCCACAACAAGCGTCGCCTGATCCAGCCGGCATTCGCCGAGCTGCTGGTGCGCAAGCTGCGCGTGGGCGGGCGGCTGCACTGCGCCACCGACTGGGAAGACTATGCGGAGCAGATGTGGGAGGTGCTCGACGCCACCCCGGGGCTGGTCAACCGTGCCGGTCCGCGTGGCCAGGTGGAGCGGCCCGAATGGCGGCCGCAGACGCACTTCGAAACCCGCGGCCAGAAACTCGGCCACGGGGTGTGGGACCTGCTGTACGACCGTACCTGATCCCACAATAGGAACCGCACCACCCCATGGACACCACGCTGACGCTGACCACCGACATGAAGCTCGTCCTGGGGCTGGTCGGCTTCACGATGGCGATGTTCCTGTTCGAACGCATCCGCGCCGACGTGGTGGCGCTGGTGGTGCTGGTGGTGCTGGGCGTGACCGGCCTTATCGCGCCGGAGGAAATCTTCGGCGGTTTTTCCGGTAACGCGGTGATGAGCATCATCGCCACCACCATCCTCGGCGCAGGGCTGGACCGCACCGGCGCGCTGAACCGGCTGGCGGCATGGTTGCTGCGGCGCGGGCATGGCGTCGAAACACGGTTGCTGATGATGACCACGGCCATTGCCGGGTTGAACTCATCGTTCATGCAGAACCCGTCGGTGATGGCGCTGTACCTGCCGGTGGCGTCGCGGCTGGTGGCGCGCACCGGGCTGACGCTGCAGCGCCTGCTGCTGCCGATCGCCGCGGCGATCGTGATGGGCGGTGCGCTGACCATGGTCGGCAATTCACCGTTGATCCTGCTCAACGATCTGCTCGCATCGGCCAACAACAACCTGCCCTCGGGCCTGGCCACCATCGAGCCGCTGCGCATGTTCGCGCCGCTGCCGATCGGCCTGGCCCTGCTGGTCGCGTCGCTGCTGTACTTCCGCTACTTCGGCGACCGCAAGCTGGTGGAAGAGGAAACCCTGGCCAACGACGGGGTCACCCCGGCCCGCACCGAAAGTTACTTCGCCAAGACCTACGGGATCGAGGGCGACGTGTTCGAACTGGTGGTCAGCGCCGAAAGCCCGCTGGTGGGCATGACCCTGGGCGAGGCCGAAACCGTGCACGATGCGCCGCTGATGCTGGCGCTGAAGACGGGCAACGACACCCGGCTGGCGCCGCCGGCGGAAATGCGCATCTGGGTGGGCAGCGTGCTCGGGGTGATGGGCAGCCGCCAGCAGGTGAGCGACTTCGCGCAGAACCAGTTCCTGCGCATGTCCTCGCGCCTGAAGCACCTGGGCGACCTGTTCAACCCCAGCCGCGCCGGCATTTCCGAAGCGGTGGTGCCGCCCACCTCCGAGGTGATCGGCAAGAGCGCGTCGGACCTGCGGCTGCGCAAGCAGCGCGGCATCAGCCTGCTGGCGATCAACCGCGACAAGCAGGTGATCCGCGAAGACGTGCGCAATGTGCCGCTGCGCGCCGGCGACATGCTGGTGTTCCACAGCATCTGGACCGATCTGGCGCAGGCGGCCAAGAGCCGTGACTTCGTGGTGGTGACCGACTACCCGAAGGGCGAGCAGCGGCCGCACAAGTTCAAGATCGCGATGTCGATCTTCGCCATCACCATCCTGATCGCGCTGACCTCCCGGCTGCCGGTGGCGCTGACCCTGATGACCGGCGTGGCCGGCATGCTGCTCACCGGGGTGCTGCGGATGGACGAGGCCTACGCCTCGATCAACTGGAAGACGGTGTTCATGATGGCCGGGCTGATCCCGCTGGGCTGGGCGATGGACAGCAGCGGCGCGGCGGCGTGGGTGGCCGGGCATACCATCGACCGACTCCCGACCGGCATACCGGTGTGGGTGCTGGAAATCGCGTTGGCGCTGCTGACCACGGTGTTCTCGCTGGTGATCAGCCATGTGGGGGCGACCATCGTGATGGTGCCGATCGCGGTGAACCTGGCCCTGGCGGCCGGCGGCAGCCCCACCGCCTTCGCGCTGATCGTGGCGCTGTCGGCATCCAACAACCTGATGACCGCGTCAAACCCGGTGATTTCGATGATCACCGGTCCGGCCAACTACACCCCGCGCGAGTTGTGGCGGGTGGGTGCGCCGCTGTCGTTGATCTACACCATCGTGGTGGTGGCGATGATCAACCTGATGTTCTGAGTGGTGTACCGACCAACGGTCGGTACCTACCGGTAGATGCCGACCGTTGGTCGGCATGGCACAGGTAGATGCCGACCGTTGGTCGGCATGGGCTCACGCCAGGAATACCTGCCCGTCCCGCACGTCCAGCGCCACGCTCCGCAGCCGGTCGCCCTTGCACGGGCCCGCTACGCATTCGCCATTCGTCAGCGAGAACGACGCGCCGTGCGCGGCGCAGACCAGGTCCCCGGCTTTGCTCTTGAGGAACTGGCCGGGCGCCCAGTCCAACCGACGGCCGGCGTGCGGGCAGATGTTGAGCCAGCCCCGCACGCGCTCACCCTCGCGGTACAGCACCAGCGGCTCGTGGTCGCCGTCGATGCAGGCCTCGGCTTCGGCAAATCCCCCATCCGCAATGCGTTCCAGGGCGATCAGGGCAGCGGCGGGAGCATCGGAAACGGACATGAAAACGCGATCCAGGACGGGATGCGGCATTGTCGCACGCCCTCATCTGGCTGGCTCCGCGATGAACACAAGTGCTTGATTTCAAATGAACGAGCGTCGGGATTAACGTATTTTTCACTCAATGACAGAACGGTGCCGGGATACTGGCACTTCGCTGACTTCAGCCAAAGAACCGCCATGTACAACCGATTCCAGTTCAACCAGTTCCGCTCCCTGTTTGCGCCGCGCAAGCCGCGCCATCCGTTGGTGCGCGTTGCGGTGGGTCTGCTCGGTCTGGCGATCCTGGCCGCCTTGGTGTTCGTGGGCGTGTTCGTGGGCGCGGCGATGATCATTGCCGGCGTGGCCTGGAAGCTGCTGGCCAACCGCCGCCAGGCGGTGCGTGCGGCCGACCCGCAGGTCGTGGAAGGTGAGTACCGCGTGGTGCGCAAGCAGGCGCTGCCGCTGTCGCGTTGAGGCTCTCTTGCCGACCAACGGTCGGCACTACATGGGCGGCTCCGTCCGACATTGTTGCCGACCAACGGTCGGCACTACACTGCCAGCATCCCCTGTTTCTGGATGCGCGCATGACTGATGTAATCCCCACGCCCGAGCCGACCCGTATTCCCGTTGCGGGTGGCGGTACGTTCCCGGTGCGCCGCGTGTACTGCGTAGGCCGCAACTTTGCCGACCATGCCAAGGAAATGGGCGCCGCCGTTCCCGCCGCGGATGATCGCGGCCGCCCGATGTTCTTCAGCAAGCCGGCCGATGCGATCGTAGTCGACGATGTGCATGTCATCCCCTACCCGCCCGCCACCCACGACCTGCACCACGAAGTGGAGCTGGTGGTGGCGATCGGCCGTGATGCGCCGGCGGGCGAGTTGCCGGTCGTACAGGCAGAGGCGCTGGTGTTCGGCTACGGCGTGGGCCTTGACCTTACCCGTCGCGACCTGCAGGCGGCGGCCAAGGCCAAGGGCCATCCGTGGGATTCGGCCAAGGGCTTCGACTATTCCGCGCCGGTCAGCGAACTGGTACCGGCCGGTGAAGTGGGCGATCTTGCCGCGCTCAACCTGTCGCTCGAGGTCAATGGCGAAGTCCGCCAGCAATCGCTGCTGGACCAGATGATCTGGAACGTGCCGGAGATCCTGCACGAGCTGTCGAAGCTGTGGGCGCTGCGCGCCGGCGACCTGGTGTTCATGGGCACGCCGGCCGGCGTAGCGGCGCTGAAGCCGGGCGACCGTTTCAGCGCGCGCCTGGAAAACGTGGCCGAGCGCCACGGCGTCATCGCCGGATGACGACACGCACCGCGTTACGCTGCAGCGTCCTTTGATATCCCCCGTTACAGGAGAACCCGATGGGAATGCTGACTGAGTTCAAGGAATTCGCCATGCGTGGCAACGTCATCGACCTCGCGGTCGGTGTGGTCATCGGTGCGGCGTTCGGCAAGATCGTCACCGCGCTGGTGGACAAGATCATCATGCCGCCGCTGGGCTGGCTGATCGGCCGGGTGGATTTCTCGGAGCTGGCGTGGACTCTGGCGCCGGCACGCGTGGCCGCCGATGGCACCGAGATTCCCGCCGTGGTGATCGGCTACGGCGATTTCCTCAATACGCTGGTGCAGTTCATCATCGTGGCGTTCGCGATCTTCCTGCTGATCAAGGTCATCAACCGCGTGGCGCGGAAGAAGGAAGCAGCGCCGGTGGCGCCGAAGGAAGAGATCGTGCTGCTGCGCGAAATCCGCGACAACCTGAAAAAGTAAGAACGTTGTGACGGCGTACCGACCAACGGTCGGTACCTACCGTGGCGGGCGTGCCGCGCGCGTGCGGTACCCCGGTGGCGGGCGTGCCGCGCGCGCGGGGTACCAGCCGGCGCGCGTCGTCCGGGTTGGTACGGCCCTTGGCGGGCATGTCGCGTATATGCGGGTAGGCGACGACCGTTGGTCGTCGCCGAACCACCGATGGAAATCAGCATCCGCACAACCATGACCTTGCGCCCATGTGCGCGGTGGACAGGCTGCTAAGCTCGGTGGCTTACGCCCTGTTGCCCCGGAGTTCGTCCCATGCGTCGCCGCGTCCTTGCCATCGCATCTTCCCTTGCCCTGCTGGCCGCTCCGGCGTTCGCCGCGACCGGCACCACCACCCTGCCGCCGAAGTCGCTGGCCACTGCCGCTGAACTGCGCGAACAGGCCCTCAAGGACGACACCGGCTGGAAGGTTGTCGAGTCGCTGACCACCGAAATCGGTCCGCGTATTGCCGGCAGCGAAGCCGACGCCCGCGCCGTGGCCTGGGCCGAGGCGAAATTCAAGGCACTCGGCTTCGACAGGGTCTGGAAAGAACCGGTGACCTTCCCGAAATGGGAGCGCCGCAGCGAACACGCGCAGGTGACGGGCAAGCACGCCCAGCCGCTGGCGATCACCGCACTGGGCGGCAGCCCGGGCGGCACGGTCGAGGCCGAGGTGGTGCGCTTCGCCGACCTGGCCGCCCTGCAGGCCGCGCCGGAAGGTTCGCTTAAGGGCAAGATCGCCTTCGTCGATTACCAGATGACCGCCTACCGCGACGGCCGTGACTACGGCAAGGGCGGCGCGGTGCGCAGCAAGGGGCCGTCCGAGGCGATCCGCAAGGGCGCGGTCGGCTTCGTGATGCGCTCGGCCGGTACCGATTCGCACCGCGTCCCGCACACCGGCATCACCCGCTTCGACGACGGCCTGACCCCGGTGCCGTCGGCGGCACTGTCGGTGCCCGACGCCAACCAGCTGGCGCGCCTGGTCGCGCTGGGCCCGACCACGGTCAAGCTGAGCCTGGATTGCGGCTGGGACGGCACCGCCACGTCGTACAACGTGATCGGCGAGATCACCGGGCGCAGCCTGCCCAAGGAAGTGGTGGTGATCGGCGGTCACCTGGATTCCTGGGACCTGGGCACCGGCGCGATCGATGACGGTGCGGGCGTGGCACTGACCATGGCCGCCGGCCACCTTATCGGCCAGCTCAAGCAGGCCCCGAAGCGCAGCATCCGCGTGGTGGCGTTCGCCAACGAGGAACAGGGCCTGTACGGCGGCAAGGCCTATGCCGAAGCGCATGCCAAGGACATCGCCCTTCACCAGCTGGCCGCCGAGAGCGACTTCGGTGCCGGCCGCATCTATGCCTTCAACACCGGCTCGCCGAACCCGGAGGGATCCCGCGAGGCCACCCGCCAGATCGCCGAAGTGCTGAAGCCGCTGGGCATCGAGTACGTGGCCGACAAGGGTGGCCCGGGCCCGGACATCGGTCCGCTGGCGGCCAAGGGTGGCGCGTGGGCGTGGCTGGCGCAGGACGGAACCGACTACTTCAACCTGCACCACACCGCCGACGACACGCTCGACAAGATCGAGCCGGCGGCGCTGGCGCAGAACGTGGCCGCGTACACGGTGTTCGCCTACCTGGCCGCGGAAGCCGATGGCAGCTTTGGCAGCGAAGCGAAGGCGACCACCCCGCCGAACGAGTGACAGCGCAAAGCGCTGTCACCTGGTAGAGCGGACCGTTGGTCCGCTGCACGTTGACCCAACGGCAGCCGTCTAACAGACGGCTCTACCCCCCGGCGTTATCTCAGCCATACGGTGCTGGCCGGCAGCGTGACGTTGTCCGGCCGGTACACCGGGTCCTGCCCCGCGCCGCGCGAGGCTTCATAGTTACGCAGGGCGGCCAACGCCGGCTTCTGCAACAGCAGCAGCGCGATGATGTTGAGCCAGGTCATCAGACCCACGCCGATGTCGCCGAGCGACCAGGCCACGGTGGCGGTGTTCAGCGCCGAATACAGCATGGCGCCGATGAAGCCGAGGCGGAACAGCGCCATCACCCAAGGCGAATGCCGGTTGCGCACCAGGTACACCACGTTGGTTTCCGCGGTGTAGTACAGCGCCAGGATCGTGGTGAAGGCGAACGGAATGATCGCCAGCGCGATGAACGAGCGCCCGAACCCCGGCAATGCCGATTCCACCGCCTGCTGCACGAACCGCGGCCCGGCTTCCAGCCCGGGTACGTTCGCCACGATCCACTGCGACGGCACCGCCGGGTCATACACGTTGTACGCGCCGGTCGACAGGATCAGGAACGCGGTGGCGCTGCACACCACCATGGTGTCGATGTACACCGAACACGCCTGCACCAGACCCTGCTTGACCGGATGCGAGACCTCGGCCGCTGCAGCCGGATGGGCACCGCTGCCCATGCCGGCTTCGTTGCTCATCACCCCGCGGCGCACGCCCCACTGGATGGCGGTGCCGATCATGGCGCCGAACGCGGCGTCCTGGCCGAACGCACTGCGCAGGATGATGGCGAACATCTCCGGTACCGCGTCCAGGTTCAGGGCCATCACCACGGCGGCAACCAGCAGGTAGCCCAGCGCCATGAACGGCACGATCACCTGCGCCACCTGGGCGATGCGGCGTACGCCACCGAAGATCACCATCGCCACCACGGTGCCGATGCCGGCGGCCGTGATCCAGCCCGGCAGGGCCCACGCTTCGTCGAGTGCGCTGACGATGGCGTTGGACTGGGTACCCGGCAACAGCAGGCCACAGCCCACCACCGTGCTCAGCGCGAACAGCACCGCATACCAGCGCTTGCCCAGGCCCTTCTCGATGTAATACGCCGGCCCACCGCGATACATGCCCTTGCTGTCGCGCTGCTTGTAGATCTGCGCCAGCGTGGATTCCACGAAGGCGCTGGAGGCGCCCAGGAACGCCACGATCCACATCCAGAAGATCGCACCGGGTCCCCCGTAGGCGATGGCCATGGCCACGCCGGCGATGTTGCCCACGCCGACCCGGCTCGACAGCGACAGGCTCAAGGCCTGGAACGAGGACACCCCCGCCGCCGAGCTGCGGCCCTGGAACATGAGCTTGAGCATTTCAGGCAGGCCACGCAGCTGCACGAAGCGGGTGCGCACGCTGAAATACAGGCCCACCAGCAGGCACAGCCCGACCAGCGCGGGACTCCAGACGATGCCCAGCAGGCGGGCGACGATATCCTCGACGCCCATCAGAAGAACATGCCCAGCGCGACCTGCGGATTGATGTAACTGCCGGTGTTGCGCCCGGCCACGGTGAATTCAACTCCGGCGATCAGGCCGACGCTGGGGCTGAAGTGGTATTGCACGGCCGGTGCGAGGGTAACGTTGCGGCTGCCGGGGCGGCGCTCGTCGAAGCGTTGCATGCTGCCGTCGGCAGCGGGCGCGTAACCGCTGAGGTGGCGGTCGCTCTGGCGGCTCACGGCAACCTCCATCACCCCCACCCACTTCGGGTTGAAGCTGTATTCGCCGGCCGCGGACAGGCCGATCAGCGAGCCCGGCGCGATGTTGCCGCGGAATCCTTCAGGGGTGCCGTAGACGCTGTGGTCGTTGAGCGCCACGCGTGCCGGCGCGGGGCTGGCGCTGAGCTGGCTGCGCCAGCGCAGCGGGCGGCCGTTGGGCAGCCATACCACCTGCTGCACGCCCAGGCCGAAGGTGGTGCGCTGCACGCCGTCGCCCTGCGCATTGAGCGGGTTGCCGTCGATGCGGTCGTAACTGCCGGTGGCGTAGCGCTGGCTGAGCGACACCGACACCGCCGGGCGCGTGCCGTCGGCACTGGGCGCCTGCAGCAGGTACTGCACCATGGCGGTGGTATCGCCGGCGCGGAAGCCACGGCTGCGGTCGCTGCCGGTCTCGGCGCGCGATGCGCTCAGGTTGACCTGCGCGGTGACGCGCTGGCCCAGGCCGTAGGCGATCGGCACCACGGTCAGCCACGCGCTGCTGCGGCCGTCGCTGTCATGCCGACGGCCTTCGCCGTCGAAGTAGCTGTCGCTGTTGATCCGCACCAGGTAGGGCTCGATGAACAGCCCGCCCTTGGGCATGCCGGCCGGGTTCGGGGTGATCAGCGGGCCCATGAAATTGACGCCGTCGAGCGTGCGCTCGTCGGCGGACGCGGCGGCAGGCAGGCACAGGCCGGCGATCAGGGCGGCGATCAAGGCGGAACGGGATGAGCGAAGGGAGCGCAGCGCAATGGGCTTCATGGAATGCCTCCGTGGTGACGGGTGGATGCGGCGGGCCAATCCGCCGCACCGGCAATCTGCACAGGAAGCAAGCCGTTAAATATCGGTAAATCACGCGATTGTGGGGTTCTGTGCACGGGCGCACACGCGAACAGGCTCATCGCGCCAAACACGGTTGCAGGCAGGGCCAGACCGCTGGACGCGCTACAGGAAATCCATCGCGGACGGCCCGAAACGACGCTTCGGTCGAAGCACGAAATTCCCATTTCCAGGCGTGGTTTGTCGCATGTCACCCGCAGGCGTGCAGCGGGCGAAAAAAAAGCCCGGCCAGAGGGCCGGGCTACCGGGATTCATCACACCCCACGCGGTGAGCGCCACGGACAGACCGTGATCCGGACAACGGCGCCGCACTGGGTGGGTGTCTCTCCTCACCTACGCAGTGCAGTGCTGCTTTTCACTGTGGCGCAGCAGGATCGCTGCACACCATCCGAAAAATCCGAATCCCGTGTAAGCGTGACTTCATTGGAGAAGTCGATCACATCACGTGGGGCAGCGCGCGTTTGCGTTGCCCCGTTCAAAGCACGACGACCAGCGGTCGTCGTCTACCTTTGTGCGTACCAGTGCGACAACAGCACCGCCGTTGCCGAGGCAACGTTCAGACTTTCCACCGCACCGCTGCCCGGAATGGAAACCTGCATGTCGCAGGTCTGCGCCAGCGCGCGATCCATGCCTTCGCCTTCGGCGCCCATGACGTACACCAGCCGTTCCGGCAAGGCGCACTTGAACAGGTTGTCGCCGCCGTCCACCAGCGTGGCGGCCAGGCCGAACCCGCCGGCGCGCAGTGCCTCCATCGCCTGCGGAAGCGCCGGCAGGCGCACCAGCGGCACCGCCTCGGCGCCACCTTCGGCAACGCGCGCGGCCGCGCCCGACAGGGCCAGCGTGGAATCGGGCGGCAGCAGCAGCCCGGCCACGCCGAAGTGCGCGGCCGAACGCAGGATCGCGCCGAAGTTGTGCGGGTTGCCAACGCCATCCAGCCACAGTGCCAGCACCGGCTTCCGCGCCGGCAGTCCATCCAGCCATTCCGGCAGGGTCAGCATCGGCGCCCGCACCACGTCGGCGACCACGCCTTCGTGGTGGGTGGTGGCAGCCAGCTTGTTGAGGTCGCCCTCTTCCACCACGCGGTAACCAACGCGGTTGGCCACGCACCACTTCAGCACCGGCTGCATGCGCGGGATCAGCGCGTCGGCCAGGTACAGCTTGCGCAGCGCCTGCGGGCGGCGCTCGAACATGGCCTGCACGGCGTTCCAGCCGTACAGGCGCAGTTCGTCGTTGCCGCGCCCCGGCGGTGGCGGGGTGCCGCCTTCGCGCGGCGGCAGCGGGGTGGCCCGCGGCGGTCGCGACGACGGGCGGCGGGCGTTCTTCCAGGGATCATTCACTACGGGACGGCTCCAGCTTGCGTTGACGCCAGAAATCGGCGTTCTTGATGCCCAGGGCATCGGGGTCGAAGGTCGGATCCAGGCCCAGCTTCTTCTGGCGCTCGTAATCGCGCAGTGCGATCAGGGCCGGCTTCTGCACGATCAGGATGGCGACGATGTTCAACCACGCCATCAGGCCCACGCCGATGTCGCCCAGCGCCCAGGCCATCTTGGCGTTGTGGAAGGCGCCGAACACCACCATGCCGATGATGCCCAGGCGCAGCGCGAGCACGGTCAGCGGGCGCTTGCGGTTGTGGTTGAGGTAGCTGAGGTTGGTTTCGGCCATGTAGTAATAGGCCATGATGGTGGTGAAGGCGAAGAAGAAGATCGCGATCGCCACGAAGCCCGAACCCCAGCCCGGCAGCACGGTTTCCACCGCGGCCTGCGCGTAGCCTGCGCCTTCGGCGACACCGGCCAGGCCGGCGAACACCGGCTCGGCACCCGGGGTGGGCGAGTACACGTTGTAGGTGCCGGCGGCCAGAATCAGGAACGCGGTGGCGGTGCACACCATCATGGTGTCGAAATAGATCGCGAACGCCTGCACGTAGCCCTGCTTGGCCGGGTGCGAAACCTCCGAGGCCGCGGCCGCGTGCGGGCCGGTGCCTTGGCCGGCTTCGTTGGCGTAGATGCCGCGCTTGACGCCCCACTCCACCGCCAGGCCCATCATCGCGCCGAACGCGGCGTGGGCGCCGAAGGCGCTGCTGAACACGGTACGGAACATGTCCGGCACGCGGTCATAGTTGAGGATCATGATGACGATGGCCATGAGGATGAAGCCGGCGGCCATGAACGGCACCACCACTTCGGCGAAGTTGGCGATGCGCTTGACGCCGCCGAAGATCACCACGCCCAGCAGCAGGGCGACCACGATGCCGATGCCCAGCTTGAAGGCCTGCACCGATTCCATGCCCATGAACTGGCCATCCAGTGGCCCGCACAGCGAACCGCCGCGGCAGGAATTGATGATGCTGTCAGCGATCGCATTGGCCTGCACGCCCGGCATCAGGAAGCCGGCCGCGACGATCGTGGCCATGGCGAAGGCCATCGCATACCACTTCAGGCCCATGGCCTTTTCGATGTAGTACGCCGGGCCGCCACGGTAGCGGCCTTCGGCATCCTTGGTCTTGTAGATCTGCGCCAGGGTGCACTCGATGTACGAGGTGGATGCGCCGAGGAAGCCCATCACCCACATCCAGAAGATCGCACCGGGGCCGCCGAAGGCGATGGCGGTGGCCACGCCGGCGATGTTGCCGATGCCCATGCGGCCGGCCATGGACATTGCCAGCGCCTGGAACGAGGACACGCCGGCGTCGGACTTTTCGCCCTGCACGGTGAGCCGGCACATTTCAAAGAATCCGCGCAGCTGCATGAAGCGCGTGCGCACGCTGAAGAACAGGCCGGCAGCCAGGCACAGGAAGATCAGCGCCTTGCTCCAGATGATGCCATTGATGAATTCAACTACTGCTTCCACGCGCTCTCTCCAGTCGGCGGAAAATGAAGGACGTCCCGTCGGCTGGAAGGGACCCGGTCGATTCTCCACCATAGCGCGCCAGCCCGATAGGGCCGATTGATCAACCCGGCGGCTGCCGCCACGACCAACGGTCGTGGCCTACCATCGCTCGGCGCTGGCAGAATCACCGCGCCAGGTGCCGCTTCGCGCCGGCGGCCCCTCTACGGTAGGTCCCGACCGTTGGTCGGGACGAAACTCGACGGCCCTCAGTCCACCCGTTCACGCACGCGGGCGAACCGGCGCAGGTCGTGCAGCTGGCCGCGCTTGTAGACCGCGCAGCGGGCGGTGCCCTCTTCCTGGAAGCCGTTGGCCAGCAGTACCCGGGCCGAGCCTTCGTTGAAATCCAGCACCTCGGCCTGCAGCCTGAACAGGCGCAATTCGTCCATCACCCACGGCGCGAACAGGCCTACTACGCGGGTTATCCAGCCCTGCCCCCAGAGCGCCCGGCCCAACCAGTAGCCCAGTTCGGCGCTGTGCCCACGCTCGGCCACGCCCGGCTGGGCGCCGATGCTGCCGCAGGCGGCGCCTTCGATCTCGATGGCCAGGCTGAGCGTACCGGGGGCCAGGATCCGGCCAGCGAGGAACGCCTCGCCGTCGTCGCGGGTGTAGGGGAACGGGAAGCGGTCGCGCAGGCCGCGCGAGACCGCCTCGTCGTTGGCATGCCGCAGCAGGGACTCGAGGTCGTCACTGCGCCAGGGGCGCAGCACGAATCCGTCGCCTTCCAGCCGCAGCGGGCGGTCAGGCATGGCCGCCCACCGACGGGGTGTCCGCTTCCTGCTTCTCCAGCTCGCGGGCCACGGCCTCGGGCGAGCGCGTGTACGGGGCCAGCAGCGAATAGAAGGCCGGGACCACGAACAGCGACAGGAAGGTGGAGACGGTGACACCGAAGATCACCACGATGCCGATGGTGCCGCGGCTGGCCGACCCCGGGCCGCCGGCGACCACCAGCGGGATCGCACCGACCACGGTGGCAATGGAGGTCATCAGGATCGGGCGCAGGCGCACCATCGCCGATTCGACGATGGCCCGGTGCACGTCGCGGCCTTCGTCGCGCAGCTGGTTGGCGAATTCGACGATCAGGATGCCGTTCTTCGCCGCCAGCCCCACCAGCATGACGATGCCGATCTGGCTGAACAGGTTGATGGTGCCGCCGCTGACGTACAGGCCAAGCAGCGCCCCCAGCACGCCCAGCGGCACGGTGAGCATGATCACCAGCGGGTGGATGAAGCTTTCGAACTGCGCGGCCAGCACGAGGTAAACCACCAGCAGCGCCATGGCGAAGGTCAGCAGCACGGCGCTGCCGGCGTTCTGGTATTCGCGCGATTCACCCTTCCAGTCGATCTGCGCGTGCTGCGGCAGTTCTTCGCGCGCGGTCTGCTGCGCCCAGGCGATCGCTTCGCCGAGCGGATAGCCCGGGGCCAGGCCGGCGCTGATGGTGATCGAGCGCAGGCGGTTGAAGCGGTTGAGGTTGCCGGCTTCGGCCACTTCGCTGAGGGTGACGAGGTTGGAGAGTGGCACCAGTTCGCCGTTGCTGGCGCGCACGCGGATGGCGGCAAGGTCGTCCGGCGAGGCACGGCCTTCGCGTCCGGCCTGCACCAGCACGTCGTACTCCTCGCCGTTGTCGACGAAGGTGGTGACGCGGCGCGAGCCCATCATGGTTTCCAGCGCCGAACCGATCGCGGTGACCGAGACGCCGAGGTCGGCGGCGCGCTGGCGGTCGATGTTCACGCGCATCTGCGGGCGGGTTTCCTTGTAGTCCGAATCCGCGCCGACCAGCCCGGGGTTGTCGGCCATGCGCTCGAGCATGCGGTCACGCCACTGGGCGATTTCGGCGTATTCGGGGCCGCCCAGCACGATCTGGAACGGCTGCCCGCCACTGCGCACGAGGCCGCCGCCGACCTGGGTGCGCACGCGCACGCCGCGCATGGTGTCTAAATGCTTCTGCAGTTCGGCAGCGACGTCGGGGGTCGCGGTGGCGCGTTCACGCCAAGGCTGCAGGAACACGCTGATGCGGCCGGTGTGCATTTCCTCGCTGGCGCCGAAGCCGCCGGGAACCCGCGGGTTGGCGCGCACGATGGGTTTGCCCTCGCCGACGAAGTCGCCGACGATCTTTTCCACTTCCTGCACCTGGCCGACGGTGTAGTCGTAGCCCGCGCCTTCGGGACCGTCGATCATGATCTGGAACGAGCCACGGTCTTCGGCCGGGGCCAGCTCGGACGGCAACACCTTCAGCAGCAGCGCGCTGGCCGCCAGCGACAGCACCATGACGGCCACGTAGATCCAGATCCTGCCGACGTGGGCGTCGAGCACGCGGCCGTAGGACGCCGAGACGCGGTCCAGGTTGCGGTTGATGAAGCCGTGCAGGCCCTTGGGCGGCTGGCCGGTGTGCGGCTTGAGCAGCTTGGAGGCCATCATCGGGGTGAGGGTGAGCGACACGAACGCGGACAGCGCGACCGCTGCGGCCAGGGCGACCGCGAGTTCGCGGAACAGGCGGCCGGTGTTGCCTTCGAGGAAGCCGACCGGGAGGAACACGGCCACCAGCACGGCGGTGGTGGCGATGACCGCGAACGCGACCTGCGCGGTACCGCGTTTGGAGGCCACCAGCGGCGGTTCGCCGAGGTCGATGCGGCGCTGCACGTTTTCCACCACGACGATGGCGTCGTCCACCACCAGGCCGATACACAGGACCAGGGCGAGCAGGGTCAGCAGGTTGATCGAGAAGCCGAAGGCGTACAGGGCGATGAAGGCGGCGACCAGGCAGACCGGGACGGTGACGGCGGGGATCAGTGCGGCGCGGAAGCTGCCGAGGAACAGCCAGATCACCACCAGCACCAGCAGCATGGCCTCGACCAGGGTGGCGTAGACGCGGTCGACGGCGGCTTCGATGAAGGTGGTGTTGTCGAAGGCGACGAAGATGTGGGTGCCTTCGGGCAGGGTCTGGCCTACGCGCTCGGCTTCGGCGCGGGCGGTGCGGGCGACGTCCAGCGAGTTGGCGGTGGAGGTCTTGACGATGCCGAGGCCGATGCCGGGTTCGCCGTTGCTGCGGTAGTAGGCGCGGCGCTCGGACGAGGCCAGTTCGATCTTCGCGACATCGCCCATGCGCACGACGTAGCCGTCGGCACCCTTGCCCAGCGGGATGGTGGCGAAGTCTTCGGGCTTTACGTAGTTGCGTTCGACGCGCAGGGTGAAATCGCGGTCGGCCGATTCGATGCGGCCGGCCGGCAGTTCCACGTTTTCGTTGCGCAGTGCGGTTTCCACGTCGCCGACGGTGAAGCCGCGGGCGGCGAGCTGGTCGCGGTCGAGCCAGATGCGCATGGCATAGCGCTGGCGGCCGCCGATGCGGACCTGGGCGACGCCGTCGAGGCTGGAGAAACGGTCGACGACGTAGCGGTCGGCGTAGTCGCTCAGCTCCAGCGTGTTCATGCTGGAGGAGGTCATGTTGAACCAGATGATCGGGTCGGCGTCGCTTTCGACTTTGGCGATTTCCGGCGGCCGCGCTTCTTCGGGCATGCGGTCGGCGACGCGACTGACGGCGTCGCGCACGTCGTTGGCGGCGGCTTCGATGTCGCGGTTGGAGGTGAATTCGATGCTGACCTGGGAGCGGCCGTTGGAGCTGCGGGCGTTGATGGTGTCGATGCCTTCGATGCCGGCGAGGGCGTCTTCGAGCACCTGGGTGATGCGGCTTTCGATGACGGCGGCGGAGGCACCCGTGTAGTCGACGGAGACCGACACGATGGGCGGGTCGATGGCGGGCAGTTCGCGCAGGGTCAGGCGGGTGAAGGACATGATGCCCAGCACGACCAGCAGCAGACTCATCACCACGGCAAACACGGGCCGCTGGATGGAGATGTTGGAGAGTTTCATCCGGCGCGGCCCGCAGGTGCGACGGTGGTGGTGGCGCCGGCGGGTGCACGGGGGCTGCCGGCCGGTGCGGGGGTGGTCGCCTTTTCAGCCGGTTCGTCGGCCGGGGCGGCGCTGTCGTCCACTTTCAGGCCGGGGCGCAGTTTGCCGGTGCCGTCGATGACGATGCGTTCGCCGGCCTTGAGGCCTTCGCGGATTTCGACGACGCCGGAGCGGCGCGCGCCGCTGACGACGTCGACGCGTTCGACGGTATGGTCGGGCTTGACCCGGAACACGAAGGAGTCGCGACCGACCTGGACGACGGCGATTTCCGGGATGACCAGCGCCTGGCGCTCGGGGCGGAACATGCGCACATCCAGCAGCATGCCGGGGCGCAGGCTGTGGTCGGCGTTGATGAAGTCGGCGCGCACGGTGACGGCGCGGGTGCCGGGGTCGACACGGGTGTCGATGGTGGCGACTTTGCCGTCGAAGGTACGGCCGGGATAGGCGACGCTGGTGGCGCTGACGGTGTCGCCTTCGGTCAGTGAGGCGAGTTCGGCTTCGGGAACCTGGAAGTCGACGTGCATGCGTTCGATGTCGTCGAGGGTGGCGATGACGGTGGTCGGTGTGACCAGGGAGCCTTCGCTGACCTGGCGGATGCCGAGGACGCCGGCGAAGGGGGCACGCACGCGGCGGTCGCCGATGTCGGACTGCATTTCGCGGACGCGCGCTTCGGCGGCGTCGCGGATGGCGCGCTGGGTGTCGAGGGTGGCGCTGGCGACGAGCTGCTGGGCGGCGAGTTCGCGCTGGCGTTTGTAGAGCTGGTCGGCTTCGGCGAAGGTGGCCTGGGCCTGCAGGAGGGCGGCTTCCTGGGCCTGGCCGCGCAGGGTGACCAGGGGGGTGCCGGCGGAGACCTGCTGGCCGCTGTCGAAGTGGACGGTTTCGATGATTTCGCTGACTTTGGCGGTGATGGTCACCGATTCGCGGGCCTTGGCGGTGCCGAGTGCCTGCAGGGTGTCGCTCCAGGCCGAGGTCTGTACGACCTGGGTGGTGACGGGCACGATTTCGGCCTGCCGGCGGGCGGCTTCGTCCTTGCTGCCACAGCCGGCCAGGAGGACCAGGCAGAGGCCAGCTACGATGCGCGCGGTGATGCGTCCCGACATGAAGTACAACCCTTGATGTTCCACGACCGCCGAGTGTAGCGGCGACACCTGTCAGGCATATGTGCCAAGCGTTTACCGGGGTCTTCACATCGCCTGGTAGCAGGCGCAACGCCTTTCGTGCTGGGGTATGGCGGGCTTGTAACGGCGTGTGTCAGCGCATGTCGGTTTGCGTCTCCGGCGTAACGTGCAGCGCGCTCGGCGGTAGGGTCGGTTCCCAAACGACCGCCGACCCTGCTGATCGGTGCGGTAACGCATGACCCTGGCCGAAGCTGGCGTTTGCGGTGGCCGTGGAAGAGCTGGAGCCTGCGCCGATCATGGTCATGCGTTACCGGGTGCTGGAGCGTTCACGGCGGTCGTTCGGGAACCGACCCTACCCGTGTGGCGTGCCCGTGTCGTGCCGACCAAGGGTCGGCACCTGCCTCAGTACGTGTAATTTACCTTCATCCACAGCGTGCGGCCGGGTTCGTTGATGCGTACCGGGTCGGCCGGGAAGCCGAAGTCGGCGCTGCCGGCGAGGTTGAGGTGTTCGCTGTAGGCGCGGTCGAACAGGTTGTCGATGCCGGCGCTGAGCTGGAGTGCGTCGCTGAAGCGGTAGCCCGCGTTCAGTGCGAACGTGGCGAAGCCCGCGCTGGGGCCGAGGTCGCGGGCCACTACATTGCCCTGTCCGGTCGCGATGCGGTGCTGGTGGGTGACGGTGCGGGCCAGTGCGCCGGCGCTCCAGCGCACGCCTTGCCAGCCGGCGCTCAGGCGGGCCTCGAGCGGCGGCATCTGCGGGAGGGCGCTGCCGTCGGTGCGGTTTTCGCCCCAGGCATAGGCCAGGGTGCCGCCCAGCTTCCAGCCGTGCGCGAGGGCGATGTCGGCGCCGGCTTCGGCGCCGGCGATGCGGGCGTCGACATTGGTCGCCTGGGTGCTGCTGCCCATCATGCCGCCGTCGCGGTAGGTGAACAGGATGTAGTCCTGCAGGCGGCCGGCGTAGGCCGAGACCCAGGCGTTGAGCCGCTCGGTGCGGTACTGCAGCCCGAGGTCGAGCTGGGTGGTTTTTTCCGGCTGCACGCTGCTGAAGGCGTTGATGCTGCCGACCGGGCCCATGTCGGGGGAGAACAGTTCCCAGTAGTCGGGCATGCGCTCGCTGTGGCCGATGCCGGCGTAGGTGGTGAGTGCGCTGCCCAGGTCACGCTCGATGCGCAGGAAGCCACTGCCCAGGCTTTCGCGGCGGGTCTGGCCGGCGGTGGGGTTGGGCATGGCCATCATGCCGGCGCTGGCGCGTTCGTCGGTGACCTCGGCGCGGTCGATACGCAGCCCGCCCACCCAGCGCTGCGGGGTGCCTTCGCCGAGGGTGACTTCGGTGAACATGCCGCGATTGCGTTGGCGCGCGTCGGTCGCCCACGGGGTCTGGCGGTAGGTGTTGCGGCCCATGCCGCTGCGGCTGCGGTGGCGGCTGTCGAGTGCGTCGAGTCCGGCGACGATGGCGATGTCCTGCCAGCGCCACTCGGAGGCGATGCGGCCGCCGGTGGTGCGGCGGTCGACGTTGGCGGCCATCGGCATGGGCATGCTGCTGTCCGGGTTGGGCGTGCGCAGGGTGTAGTTGTCCATCAGGTGGTCGGCGTCGTTGTAGTAGACGTTGGCCTGCAGTTTGTCCCAGGCGCCGGGCAGGTTGTCGCGTTCGAAGCGGGCGGCGTAGCTGGTGCGCTTGAAGGCGGCGCCGTCCATGCCGCGACCGGCGTAGCGGGCGATGGCATCGCCGGTACCGGCGGAAAACTCGAGCACGGTATCGGCATCGGGGGTCCAGCCGAGGGCGACATCGCTGTTCCACTTGCGCCATCTGGAGGGCACGACGTCGCCGTTGCCATCCTCGTAGTCGTCGGCTTCGGAGCGGTTGCCATTGACCCGCACGTAGCCCTGCGAGGCGCCGGCGGTGAGGTCAAGCACCTGGTCGTTGCGGTTGCGCGAACCGACCAGTGCGCTGGCGTCCAGGTCGATCCCCGGGGCGTCAAAGCGCGGGGTGTCGCGCTCGAAACGGATGGTGCCCGCCGAGGCGCCTGCGCCCCAGCGCACGCTCTGCGGGCCCTTGATGATGGTCAGGCGGTCGAAGGTTTCCGGGGCGATGTAGGACAGCGGGTTGTCCATGCGCGAGGGACACGCGCCGATGAGATTGCCTTCGTTGCTGACGATGTTCAGGCGGGAACCGAACATGCCGCGCAGCACCGGGTCGCCATTGGTGCCGCCGTTGCGGATGGCGGCAAAGCCGGGCACGGTCTTGAGGTAGTCGGCACCGTCGCTGGCCGGTACCGGCTGGCGCGGCAGGCGCGGGTCGGTGACCCACTGCAGCGGCGAGGACGGGGCACTGGCGGTGACCACCAGGGTGTCGAGGGTGCGGGCGGGGTCGCGTTCGGCGGCGTGCAGCGGCAGCGCGGCCAGGGCGAACGAAAGCGAAACAGACAGGCGCGTCAGTGCGCCCGCGCTGCGGGACGTCAAGGTCATGGTGGAACTCCGGAAAACGCACAGGTGCACGGCGCCGGGACGGCGTCGCGCAGCAGGAAAATGAGGTGGCGGTTTCAGGCGTGCAGCGGCGGCCCGCGTGCGGCGTGGGCAGCCCAGCGCAGGCTGCGCGGGGTGGCGACGCTGCGAAGCACGGGTGGCGCGATGACCCGCAGCGCCGGCAGCAGCAGGATCAGGACGGCCAGCCACGGCATCAGCCGCGAGGCCATCATGCAGTATTCGCAGGCCTCGCCATGGCCGGCGTGGGGATCGATGGACGCGGCGGGGGCGGTATCGGCCGGTGCGACGGCGTGGCGCGACATGTCGTGCATGGACATGTCGTGCATGGACGAACCGTGCATCGTCATGTGATGCGCCGGCATCGCGTGCGCGGCCATCTCATGCGGCGGCATCACGTGCGCCATGCCACCGGGCATCAGCATCACCGACGGGCCCTGGGCCTGCTGCCAGCGGCTCACCAATGGCGCCAGCGCCATCAGCAGCGTCGCCACGAAGGCGAGCTGCAGCAGGACGGCGTACGGGCGACGACGGCGGTTCATCGCACCATGGTAGCGCCCTCGATGTGCGTGGGCCGCAGCGTTCGCGTGCGACCAACCGTCGCAGCGGGCCGGCCAACGGCCGGCGCTACCGAGGTTTCCGGAACCCATGGTGGGTTGATCCCGATCCCAATGGGCCTGTACCAATTCGTAGCGCCGGCCGTTGGCCGGCCCTACACCGTAATCGTCTGCGTCAACGATTCCCACGTCGGCGGCACCGGCCAATCGGCCTCCTGGTTGCCGTCGATCACGCGGCGCAGGTCGCGGGTGTCGATCTGCGGGGCCAGTACGTGCACCAGTTCCAGCGCATAGTCGCGCAGTACCCGGTCGCGCGGCAGGACCGCCCAGGCGATGCATTCGTCGATCGGCGCCGGAGCCGGCCAGGAGCGCAGGTCTTCATCGCCGGCATTCACCGCCATTTCCGCCAGCAGTCCCACGCCCAGGCCGGTGCGTACGTAGGTCTTGATCAGGTCGGCATCGAGCGCGGTCAGCGCGATGTCCGGGGTCAGCCCCGAGGCGGCAAAGGCGCGCTGCAGCGAGGAGCTGCCCCGGGTGGAGGATTCGTAGCTGATCAGGGGCTGGGTGGACAGCGCCTGCAGGTCCGGCGCGGCGCCCGGGCGGTCCAGCGCGTGCCCGCGCGGCACCAGTACCAGCCGTCGCCAGCGGTACAGCGGAATGGCGATGCCGGCGGTGGGTTCGGCGCCGGCGGTGCTGATGATGGCGATATCCGCATCGCCCTGGCTGAGCAGGTCCAGCGCGTCGCTTTCGGCGGCCTGCTGCAGGTGCACGCTCACCTGCGGGTAGGCCTGCTTGATCCGCGCCACGGCTGGCGGCAGCACGAAGCGCGCCTGGGTGTGGGTGGTGGTGAGGATCAGCTGGCCCTGGCTTTCCCGGCGCTGGTTGGCGGCATAGGTGCGGATGTTGTTGGCTTCGGACAGCACCGCGCGCGCGCGGCCGATCACTTCCACGCCGGCCGGGGTCACCGCCTCCAGGCTGCGACCCTTGCGCACGAACAGCAGGAAGCCCAGTTCATCTTCCAGCTGCTTGAGCTGCTTGGACAGCCCCGGCTGGGTGGCGTGCACCCGCGAGGCGGCCAGCGTGATGTTGAGCTCGGCGTCGGCGATGGCCACCAGATAACGAAGTTGGGTCAGCGTCATGGGCGTGCGCGCAGGCAGGGAGGGAGGGTCGACCGACTGTAAGCCAGTTGCCGTCACCAGCTTATAACCAAATGTTGTTTATGAAGGGTATCAGGTCATTTCGCGCGGTCATATGCCGGCGCTACGGTCTGGCGGACCCCCGGTCGCGCCCGGCGCGTGAAAACCACCTGCGCTGCCCTTCCCTCCCGCCGCGGCGCGTCCGTGGCCCGTCATCGAATCCGCGGAGCGTTTCCCATGGCCCTGTACAACTCGATCCTGGACACCATCGGCAACACCCCGGTGGTGCGCCTGAACCGTATCGCCCCCGACCACGTCACCCTGTATGCGAAGGTGGAATCGTTCAATCCCGGCGGCTCGGTGAAAGACCGGCTGGCCCTGGCGATCATCCTGGATGCCGAAGCACGCGGCGTGCTCAAGCCCGGCGACACCATCGTCGAGGCGACCTCGGGCAACACCGGCGTGGCGCTGGCCATGGTCGCGGCCGCGCGCGGCTACAAGTTCGTGGCCACCATGGTGGAAACCTTCTCGATCGAGCGCCGCAAGCTGATGCGCGCCTATGGCGCCAAGGTGATCCTGACCCCGGCCGCGGAGCGTGGTTCGGGCATGGTCAAGCGTGCGCGGGAACTGGCCGAAGAACATGGCTGGTTCCTGGCCAGCCAGTTCACCAACCCGGCCAACCCGGCCTACCACCGCAACACCACTGCGGCTGAAATCCTGCGCGACTTCGCCGGCAGGCGCCTGGACTACTTCGTCACCGGCTGGGGCACCGGCGGCACCCTCACCGGGGTGGGCGAAGTGCTCAAGGTGGCGCGCCCGGAAACCCGGATCATCGCCACCGAACCGGAAGGCGCGGCGCTGCTGGGTGGGGCCGAATGGAAGCCGCACAAGATCCAGGGCTGGACCCCGGACTTCGTGCCGGACGTGCTGAACCGCGAAGTCTTCGACGAGCTGCTGAAGATCGACGACGCCCGCGCCATCGAGACGTCGCGCCGGCTGGCGGCCGAGGAAGGGATCTTCGTCGGCATCTCGGCCGGCGCCACGGTCGCCAGCGCGCTGGACGTGGCCGCCAAGGCCGCGCCGGGCAGCGTGCTGCTGGCGATGCTGCCGGATACCGGTGAGCGCTATTTCTCCACGCCGCTGTTTGCCGACATCAACGAAGGATCGGACGACGACTGGCTGGCCGGCCTGCCCTGAACGGGATCCATGCCCCCCCTCCGACGCCCACCCTCAAGGTGGGCGTCCGCGTTTCCGGGTCGCACTGCCTGAGACGATGATGACGCAGCCTAGATGCCCTGGCCGCTAGCGTGTGAGGTGGCAGTCATCCCGTTGTATGGACCCGGTATCAGTAAGGAGCGGCACGCATGAAGATCGAAGTGTGGCAGGGCGACATCACGACCCTGGCGGTGGATGCGATCGTCAATGCGGCCAACGAGTCACTGCTGGGCGGCGGTGGCGTGGACGGCGCCATCCACCGCGCCGCCGGTCCGCAGCTGCTGGCCGAATGCGCGGCGCTGCCGGAACTCCGCCCGGGCGTTCGCTGCCCGACCGGGGAGGTGCGCGCCACGGCGGGCTACAACCTGACGGCACGTCACGTGCTGCATACCGTGGGGCCGGTGTGGAACGATGGCACCCGCGCCGAACCCGAGCTGCTGGCCAACTGCTATTGGAAGTCGCTGCAGCTGGCCGAGAAGATGGGCCTGCGTTCGATCGCGTTTCCGGCGATAAGCTGCGGCGTGTTCGGCTATCCGCTGCACCAGGCCGCACAGATCGCCGCCACCGAAACCCTGGCCTGGCAGCGTTCGCACCGCGAACCGCAGCGGATCATCCTGGTGGCCTACAACGCGACGACCTTCAAGGTGTACCAGTCGGCACTGGCTACGTTGGGGCAACCGGGCGATGTGGCCCCAGGACTGCCCTGCCCCACGGTAGAGCCACGCCCTGCGTGGCTGCCGTAGGCCGGCAACCCGCCAGCCACGCAGGGCGTGGCGCTACGGGCGAAAAAAAACGCCGGCGAAACCGCCGGCGTTTTTTGTTACGCAGGTGCGGCGCGGATCAGCCGTTCCACTTGCCCAGTGCGGCCTGGCCATTTTCCTTGGCGCGGTCGTACACGGTCTGCTGTGCCTTGGCGACGTTGGCCTTGGTGTCCTTGGCCCACAGCTTCAGCGCGGCCTGCTGCATGGCGCGGCCGTAGGAGAAGCTCAGCGGCCACGGCAGGTTGCCCATCTGGTTCATGGCATTGAGGTGGGCGGTGGACTGCTCATCGCTCTGGCCACCGGACAGGAACACCACGCCCGGCAGGATCGCCGGCACGGTGCTCTTGAGGCACATGACGGTCGATTCGGCCACTTCCTCGACGTCGGCCTGCTCGTCGCAGCCCTTGCCGGAGATGACCATCGACGCCTTCAGGATGGTGCCTTCCAGCAGCACGTTCTGCTGGTACAGCGCGTCGAACAGCGAGCGCAGGGTGGCTTCGGTGACTTCGTAGCAGGTCTCGATGTCGTGGTCGCCGTCCATGATCACTTCCGGCTCGACCATCGGCACCAGACCGCATTCCTGGCACAGCGCGGCGTAACGGGCCAGCGCGTGGGCGTTGGACTCGATGCAGGTACCCGACGGAATGCTTTCGCCGATGTTGATCACCGCACGCCACTTGGCGAAGCGCGCACCCAGCTTGTAGTACTCCTGCAGGCGCTCACGCAGGCCGTCGAGGCCTTCGGTGACCATCTCGCCCGGGCAACCGGCCAGCGGATGGGCGCCCTTGTCGACCTTGATGCCCGGGATCATGCCGTGATCGGCCATGTACTTGGCGAACGGCACGCCGTCCTTGGTCGACTGGCGGATGGTTTCGTCGTACAGGATCGCGCCGGAAATATGCTCGTTGAGCTTCGGCGTGGTCAGCAGCAGCTCGCGGTAGGCACGACGGTTCTCTTCGGTATTCTCGATGCCGACGCTGGCGAAGCGCTTGGCGATGGTACCGGTGGATTCGTCGATGGCGATGATGCCCTTGCCCGGGGCGACCATGGCCTGGGCGGTTTCAGCCAGCTGTTCGATGCTCATGTATTTCCTGTGGCGGGTGCGGGAAAAACACGATTATAGCGGGCCGCTTCCGTGAACTGGCTGTTCACGGAGGATGGAACCGCTTTCATGGGCAGCCGATGTGCGTCGGGTCGATCACTACTGCCTGGGCCGGCCAACGGCCGGCGCTACCGGGAGGCGCCGTGGGGAGCCGGGCACTGCCCGGCTCCTCCGATCCCTTACAGGTCGCCCAGGCCGCTGGCGCGGCCGTCTTCGCCGACTTCCAGCAGGCGCAGGGTATTGGTGGCGCCGTGGGTTTCCATGTGCTCGCCACTGGTGAACACCACGCGGTCGCCGGCCTGCATCTGGTTGGCTTCGACCAGCAGGCGGATGCTGCCGCGCGCGGCTTCGCGCGGGGTCAGGCCGCGGCTGTCGAAGTTGATCGGGAATACGTCGCGCATCAGCGCCATCTGGCGGCGGGCGCCGTCATGGCGGGTCACCGCGTAGACCGGCGCAGAGGCACGGAACCGCGACAGGTAGCGCGCGGTACCACCGGATTCGGTCATCGCCACGATCGCGCGCACGCCCACGTGCTGGGACAGGAACATGGTGGCCATGGCGATGGCCTGGTCGGCACGCTCCAGGTTGCGCGGCGAGGCGCCGAAATCGGTCTCGGTCTGGAACTGGCGCTCGGCACCCAGGCAGATGCGGGCCATCGCTTCGACCGCCTTGACCGGATAGGCACCGGCCGCGGTTTCGGCCGAGAGCATCACCGCGTCGGTGCCGTCGATGACCGAGTTTGCCACGTCGAGCACTTCGGCGCGGGTCGGGATCGGGCTTTCAACCATCGACTGCAGCATCTGGGTGGCGGTAATCACCACCTTGTTCTGCGCCAGCGAGGCCTTGATGATCTTCTTCTGCAGGCCCGGCAGCTCGGCGTCGCCGATTTCCACGCCCAGGTCGCCACGGGCGACCATCACCACGTCGCTGGCGTCGACGATCTCTTCCAGGTTCTCGATCGCTTCGGTGCGCTCGATCTTGGACACCAGCGCGGCATAGCAGCCGTGCTGTTCGGCGATCGCACGCGCGTCGTTCATGTCCTGTGCGTTGCGGCAGAACGAGACGGCGATGAAGTCCACGCCGATCTGGGCGACGATGCCGATCAGCTCCTTGTCGCGCTCGGTCAGCGCGCCCAGCGAAAGGCCACCGCCCTGCTTGTTCAGGCCCTTGCGGTCGGACAGCACGCCGTCGTTAAGCACGGTGTTGATGATGCGCTCGCCCTGCACTTCCACCACCTGCAGCTGCATCAGGCCGTCGTCGAGCAGCAGCACGTCGCCGGGGGCCACGTCCTGCGGCAGGCCCAGGTAGCTCACGCCCACCTGGGTGGTGTCGCCAGCCGGTGCGCTCGGCGAGGCGACCAGGTCGAAGCGGTCGCCGGCCTTGAGCTGGATCTTGCCTTCGGCAAAGCGCTCGATGCGGATCTTCGGACCCGGCAGGTCGGCCAGGATGCCCACTTCCACGCCCACGCGGGCGGCAGCAGCGCGCACGTCGGCGGCGCGCTTGGCCTGGCCGGACGGGTCGCCGTGGCTGAAGTTCAGGCGGACCACGTTCACGCCGGCGCGGAACAGATCCTCCAGCACGCCCGGCGGATCGGTGGCCGGACCGAGGGTGGCAAGGATCTTCGTACGGCGCTGACGCTCAATCATGGTGGATGGGCTCCCGGGAAAGGATCGAAATTACCACACCCTTCACGTCCCATGAATACGTTTACAGCGTTGGCAGCACTGGGTTTGCCCGTTGTCTTGCGGACAGTCCAGGCGGACCGCGCAGGACAGCGTGGGACGCGATCACGACATGCGGCGGCGTACGGTACGCCGCCGCGGGCTCATGCGATCAACGCGGGCAAGGCTTCCGGGGTTTCCGCCAGGTGCTGCGCACCGGCTGCCTGCAGTTCCTCGGCGCCGCCAAAGCCCCACAGCACGCCGATGTTGCGCATGCCGTGGTGGCGTGCGCCTTCGATGTCCATGCGCCGGTCGCCGATCATCCAGCACGCCGCCGGCGCCAGCTGCCGGCGGTGCAGCGCTTCGGCAACCAGGTCCGGCTTGCTGCTGCGCGACCCGTCCGGGGTGGCCCCGATCACGTCATCGAAGCACGCGCCGAACGGCAGGTGCTCGACGATGCGCCGTGCATGCGGCTCGTTCTTGGCGGTGACGATCGCCAGCCGGTGCCCGCGTGCATGCAGGTCCTGCACCACCTGGCCGATGCCCGGGTAGACCTCGTGTTCGCGCCACCCGACCACGTCGAAGCGTTCGCGGTAGTAATCCACCGCCTGCTCGATGCGTGCGGGATCGTCGAACACGGCGGCAAAGCTGATCCGCAATGAAGGGCCGATCCAGCGCAGCAGTTCCGCGTACGGCGGCACCGGCTTGCCCATCTCGGTGAGCGCGTGCGCCACGCACTGGGTGATGCCCAGTGCGGAGTCGATGAGGGTGCCGTCGAGGTCGAAGAACAGGGTGTCGGGGGTGCCCGCCCCCATCACGCGCCCCGTGCTTCGAGGGCGGCGACGGCGGGCAGGGTCTTGCCTTCGAGGAACTCGAGGAAGGCACCGCCACCGGTGGAGATGTAGCTGACCTGGTTGGCGATGTCGAACTTGTCCACCGCGGCCAGGGTGTCGCCGCCACCGGCGATGGAGAACGCCGGCGAGCTGGCAATGGCGCGGGCCAGTGCTTCGGTGCCGTGGCTGAAGGCTTCGAACTCGAACACGCCGACCGGGCCGTTCCACACCACGGTACCGGCCTTGGCGATCAGCCCGGCGTAGTGCTGGGCGGTCTGCGGGCCGATATCGAGGATCAGGTCGTCGTCGGCGACCTCGGTGACGGCCTTCACCGTTGCTTCGGCATCGGGAAGGAACTGCTTGGCCACCACCACGTCGGTCGGCAGCGGAATGTCGGCGCCCCGCGCCTTGGCGTCGGCCACGATCTTCTTCGCGGTCTCGAGCAGGTCCGGCTCGTACAGCGACTTGCCCACCGCATGCCCGGCGGCGGCGATGAAGGTGTTGGCGATGCCGCCGCCGACGATGAGCTGGTCGACCTTGCCGACCAGGTTGGCCAGCAGTTCCAGCTTCGTGCTGACCTTGCTGCCGGCCACGATCGCCAGCAGCGGCTGCGCCGGCGCGTCCAGCGCCTTGGCCAGCGCATCCAGTTCACCCATCAGCAGCGGGCCACCGGCGGCGATCGGGGCGAAGCGGATCACGCCGTGCGTGGATGCCTGGGCGCGGTGCGCGGTGCCGAAGGCATCCATCACGAACACATCGCACAGCGCGGCGTACTTGCGCGACAGCGCTTCGTCGTCCTTGCCTTCGCCCACGTTCATGCGGCAGTTTTCCAGCAGCACGATCGAGCCCGGGGCGACATCCACGCCGTCGACCCAATCGCGCACCAGCGGCACGTCCACGCCCAGCAGGGTGGACAGGCGCAGCGCCACCGGCGCCAGCGAGTCGGCTTCGCTCCACACGCCTTCCTGCGGACGGCCCAGGTGCGAGGTGACCATCACCGCCGCGCCCTTTTCCAGGGCCAGCTTCAACGTCGGCAGCGATGCGGTGATGCGCTGTTCGGAGGTGATGCGGCCGTCTTCGATCGGCACGTTCAGGTCCTGGCGGATCAGCACGCGCTTGCCGGAAAGGTCGAGGTCGGTCATGCGAACGATGGACATGGGGCAGCAACTCTTTGGCGGAAAAGGAAAGGGCGCCGCGCACGGCGCAGGCGCCCATTGTAAAGGCATCGACGATCGCGCCATCGCATGCCTGGTAGCGCCGGCCGTTGGCCGGCTCTCATGAGCGTCGGACGTATCGCCTGGGCCGGCCAACGGCCGGCGCTACCCGCGTGGTCAGGCGTTCTGGTTCTGGGTGCGCCCCAGG